>DATDOR010000328.1:0-3529 GCA_035293165.1 Anaerolineales bacterium
TTGCCCTTCTGCATCCAAAATCTGATCCCGCGTCTCGCGCCCGATCACGGACTGAAAGTCGCGAACCATTGTCGGGTACGGATGCGGGCCGAGTGCAGACCCAAGCAGGTAGTACGTCGTTTCGACATTCGTCACCCAATCGCGGATGGCTTCGTTGATGGCATCTTTGAGCGTTTTCGAACCAGCCTCCACGCCGCGCACCTCTGTCCCCAGCAACCGCATCCGAAAGACGTTCGGCTGCTGCCGGGCCATGTCTACTGTGCCCATGTAGACCACACATTCCAGACCAAGTAACGCGCACGCCGTCGCCGTTGCCACCCCGTGCTGTCCTGCGCCCGTCTCGGCGATGATGCGTTTTTTACCCATCCGTTTCGCCAGTAACGCCTGCCCTAGCGCGTTGTTGATCTTGTGCGCGCCGGAGTGCGCCAGATCTTCCCGCTTGAGATAAATCTTCGCCCCGCCGAGATGTTCGGTCAGCCGGGACGCGAATGTCAAAGGGGTAGGGCGTCCGACATAGGTTTTCAGTAAATGGTCAAATACAGCCTGAAAACCCGGATCATTGCGGACTTCGAGATATGCCTGCTCCAGTTTTGCCAATGCAGGCATTAAGGTTTCGGGGACGAACTGCCCGCCGTATTTGCCGAATTTTGAAGGAAGATGGAGTTTATCGGACAAAAGCTGCCTCCTGATTGGTTTGTGCATCTTTAATAAAAAGCCCCCGCCAGGGTGAGGGGGGCACCCTGACAGGGACATCCTTATTATCTCAGAGAAATTCAGTTTGTCAACATTTCGGATTATACTTCTAATAAATTCATATAATTACTTAGGCTAAGAGAGAATGTTTCCCGAAACAGGAGGATGCTCTTGTCCACTATAACTCAACCCCGTACCATCCGCGCGCCACGCGGCACACAGCTCACCTGCAAAGGCTGGCTGCAAGAAGCGGCCATGCGAATGCTCATGAACAACCTTGCCCCCGATGTTGCCGAACTTCCCGAACAACTCATCGTGTATGGCGGGAGCGGCCGCGCCGCCCGAAACTGGGAAGCCTTCGACGCTATCATTCACAGTTTGCAGAATCTGGAAAATGACGAAACCCTCCTCGTCCAATCGGGGAAGCCTGTTGTGATCTTCAAAACCCATCCCGACGCGCCGCGCGTCCTGATCGCCAACTCCAATCTTGTCCCGCACTGGGCGACGCAGGAACACTTCGACGGTCTCTTTGCCAAAGGGCTGATCATGTACGGCCAGATGACTGCCGGTAGTTGGATTTATATCGGCACCCAGGGCATCCTGCAAGGGACATACGAAACCCTCGGCTCACTTGCTCGTCAAAAAGGATGGGGCAGTTTGAAAGGGAAATGGGTCCTCACTGCCGGGTTGGGGGGGATGGGCGGCGCGCAGCCCCTCGCGGTGACGATGAACGAAGGCATCTGCTTGATTGTTGAAATTGATCCGGCTCGTGCTCGCCGCCGCCTGGACATTGGGTATGTGGACGCCGTCGTTGAGGACATCGAAGAAGCGATGACCCTTGTCGAGGACGCCGTTGCCAGCCAGCTTCCCAAATCCATCGGCCTGATTGCCAACGCTGCCGACGTATTCCCCTACCTGGCCGCGCGGGGCGTGGCGCCGGATATTGTCACCGACCAGACCCCCGCGCATGACACCCTTGCCTATATCCCCCACGGGATGACCCTCGAACAAGCCTGGAAACTACGGGAACGTGATCCTGCTGAATTCACCCATCTTTCAATGGCTTCGATGGCGCGCCACGTCGAAGCGATGCTCCAATTCCAAAAACAAGGCGCGGAAGTGTTCGACTATGGCAACAACCTGCGCCAGCGGGCCTACGATGCCGGGGTGAAGAACGCCTTTGACTATCCCGGATTTGTCCCCGCATACATTCGCCCGCTTTTCTGCCTGGGGAAAGGCCCGTTCCGGTGGGTCGCGCTCTCTGGCGATCCCGAAGACATCTACCGGACGGACGAGGCAGTGATGGAACTCTTTCCCGAAGACGAGCACCTGCATCGCTGGTTGAAGATGGCCAGAGAGAAAATTCCCTTTCAGGGGCTACCTGCGCGGATTTGCTGGCTCGGTTACGGGGAACGCGCCCGCGCCGGGTTGAAATTCAACGAGATGGTAGCGAAGGGCATTGTCAAAGCGCCCATTGTCATTGGCCGTGACCATCTCGACGCGGGTTCCGTTGCCAGCCCCAACCGCGAAACGGAAGGGATGCGCGATGGAACCGATGCGGTGTCCGACTGGCCGATTTTGAATGCGCTCATCAATGCCGTTGGTGGGGCAACCTGGGTCAGCTTCCACCACGGGGGTGGGGTAGGGATCGGGTACAGCCAGCACGCGGGGCAGGTCATCGTCGCCGACGGCACGCCTGAGGCCGCCAAACGATTGGAGCGAGTACTCACCACCGACCCGGGCATGGGCGTTGTCCGCCACGCGGATGCGGGGTATCCCGAAGCGATGGAGGCCGCTAAGAATTGGCAGATAAAAATGCCGATGCTAAAATAATAGGTTACTGCTCAGGTTAAGGCAGAGGATTCTCCGAAAAAAAGGTGTGCATGGGGGTGTACACCCCCATGCACACCTTTTTTTCGGGTTATTTCCACTCTGGGCTAAGTAGTTACAATATCGGAGCACACCCCAAAATGGACGTGCCCGTTATACTGGCAGAATGTATCGAACTCAGTACAATTATCAATGCCAGTATCACGACCGTGAAACGACGATTAGCTCAAAAATAACCATTAACAATTACCCATTAACCATTAACCATTATGGACACCTCCTTCCTCCAAACCCAAATCGAAACCATTTCCGCCTGGCGATTGGAATACCAATGGCTTGTTGATTATGGCCTGACCACCGAAAAAGTCATTAATTTCAGTTGTGAGCCTTCAGGGAAAGCCCTGGGCCTCATGTGGGCTGTCGCAGCGGAAAAACTGCTTGCGCTCGATCCCTCAGATCGCGTCATCCACCAGGAAGAAACTACCCTCTCTCGTATTCAAAAGGATATTCGCGCCTATTGGGATTATCTCTACCAATCTGAGGATGTGACGGATGAAGATATTCGCTGGTGGAACGAAGAAGTCCCGGATTTCATCAAACAAGAGATGACGAAACAAGACTTTTACATAGACTACCTCATCCGCGATTACACGAAATTCGTCAACATCCCCCCGAACTTCTTTGATCTGGCGTTTTGTGATTTTGTCCTCCATCGAATTCGTTGGGACAAAACTCGCAAAGACCCTGCCCAGGATACCCGTTTCGTCATCAATCAAATGGCGCGTCTCGTTCGTCAGGGCGGGATGGTTGCCGCCTTTGAATGGGCGCAAACGGGCACATACGAACGCCTCGACTTCCGCCGCATCTTTGAAACCTGTGGCGCAGGCCTCACCGTCATTCATACCCACGAAGAACGCGTGGATAGCTGGCGCGGCAAGGGCTATGCAGCGGCGTTTATCTGTGAGAAACGCTAAAGAATTAACAATTAACAATTAACAATTAACAA
>DATDOR010000329.1:0-3049 GCA_035293165.1 Anaerolineales bacterium
TGTAGTTAAGCCAGTCGTGCGTCCACTTTTCTGAACTTGTGTGCCAAGGGTGGCGCTGCCTACACCAGTTGGAATACCGATGTTGAGAATATCGGCATTAACCAGATCAGCCGATAGTGGTTTGGCAATGGCGCAATCGACGGTGTTGTTGCCCGGCTCGTTGATCATAGGCTTCGCTGCACCAAACAGTCGCATCAGGAAAGCGAACGGCGAACAACCGGTACTTCCACTGAAGCCGACCGGAACGAACTGCTCCAGCGTGCCAATCTGATCTGCACTCGTGCCGCCGTCATGCGGTCCCGGCTGCAAGACCGCGTCCCCTACCTGGGCCGCGTTCGAATTCGCTAACACATGATTATTGCTTAGGATATAGACCTGGCCATTACGCTGCACCAGACACCCGAAGGTTCCTGCTGTAATCTGATAATGTCCGATGCTAACCCCAGGTCGGGCCGGGCGCATCTTTTGCTTGGGGTCCTGAAGAGCAAAGATCTTGCCAGTCTCAACCACGTCTGTCTGCACGCCTCCGAGCGCTTTTGGCACCCGCGACGCTTCGGGGAGCTGGATGGGGGGCAGCTTCTTGATGACTGAGACAACGACGCAAAGCTCATCCGTCTGGACGCCGCCGGCAATTTTGAATCCGACACCGACCGCGACCACATTGCGCATGCGCATCAACCTGGCTCCATTCCGGCCTTTGGCTTGTTGCGCCAGAGCGATGGCGCTCATATTCGTTTCCATGAGATTCTCCTCCTTCAACTGTTGGCTGGGCGCGTTGACGACAACGCGCGAATTTCACCGGTCTCGACCACATCCACCGGCACGTTTTCGATCTTCGCAGGGATTACATCCCGCGGCTTCAGCTCTGATAACGGGACTTTGTTTTTTACAGATACAACGATGCAGACCTCCTTCGTTGGAACACCGCCGCGTGTGCAGTAACCGACCCCGACCGCGACGACATTCGCCTTGCGCAGCAATTCCTGCTCATGGCGGCGTTTAACTTCCAGGGCACGTTGCACGGCCTGATCAGACATTGCGCCCTCCTCCAAGGCCAGCTTTGGTACTGCCATTGAGATCATACAGGCAGCGCTTGCTGCCTGCTAACGTGGCAGGCATGTTTCGGTACGTAGCACGATAATGATGATGGTGAACCTGTGTTGGTGTGACCATTATAGATACTATGTTAGAAAAGAGCAAGCGGGTCGTTTCTGCCGAAGGACACCGGGACGGTGTGGTAAGCTCCAAATGAGGAACAACGGATAAGTTACGAACCTATGCAAAACAGGGCTATCACCGCAGTTAATAGTGGTCAGGAAACTCACCGTTGAGCGAGTTGAAGCATCGCAGTGGAGGGTCTACCACGCTGTTTTGACAACTCCCAACGAGGTGGTGGGCGAAATCAATGGACAGCGGATTGCCCTGCCCGGGCCTTTGAACAGACGCATCTCGAAGACCCAGGTGAAGTGCGCTTATGGCGTATCATTTTCAAACACGTCCATAAAACGCTTTCCGCAGACGAGATTGTCGGGGTAGAGATGCGCGACCTGCAAGAAACAGGGCTGGAGCGGTAGGTCAGGCGATTAGCGAACAACTTCACAGCCCGCCACATTGTGGCCCCCCAATATGGCGGGGCAGGACGCAAACGGCAAAAATCGCTCCTACAACCTCTTCTGCCAATTTAGAGTAGCAGAAACTAAAGGTAAGTACACTCCATTTTTACCGCAATTTGACTGGGTATAGTTTTGGCGGATCTGGTTTTGAAAATCCTGCCAAATTACACACCTGAAACGGAAGAATGTCATCTTGTTTCCTGATTTCTTTTGCTATACTGTTTAGTAAGTCCAACAAACTTACAAAACATCGTTTATAATCTGCGAAGCTCAGTCACCATTTCCCAATGGAAAAAGCGACCCGGACACATACCAAGGAACACAACCGCAATTTGGTCATTAAGACGATTTTCGGCCACGAGAACATCAGTCGGGCTGAGATTGCGCGTATGACACACCTCACGAAGAGCACAGTGTCAGATATTGTTTATGATCTGATCGATGGGGGTCTGGTCAGTGAAATTGGGGTGGGGCGATCGCGGGGTGGTAAAAACCCTATTCTATTAAGTCTGATCGAAGATTCGCGTTGGCTGATCGGCTTGGATCTGGCTCAAAACCAATTTCGCGGAGCGGTTGTGAATCTACGTGGCAAAATCCGCGATGTAGCCACCGTCCCGGTCAATGATGGGGATGGTATCGAGGCGTTGCCCCTGGTGTACCAAATCCTCGACAAGTTGATAAGTAGCACAAGCCAGCCGTTATCCGGGATTGGAGTCGGCGCTCCAGGTTTGATCAATACGAGCGAAGGGTTGGTGGTCAACGCGGTTAATTTGAACTGGAAAAATCTACCACTGACCCGTTTGCTGGAGGAACGATACCACCTGCCGGTGTCCATCCTTAATGATTGCCAGGCAGCCGCGATTGGCGAAACGACTTATGGGAAGGATTTTCAGAAGGATGAAAACCTGGTTTTGATCAATGTCCATCATGGCATTGGCGCAGGGATCATCATAAATCGGGAAATCTTTCAGGGCGATGGCGGTTTTGCAGGAGAGATCGGCCATATCGTCGTAGTGCATGAGAGGGGAGAAGTTTGCCGCTGTAGCAAGCGGGGATGCCTTGAAACAGTAGCCAGCGCCAGGGCTTTGATCAGACAGGCGAGAGAACTAGTCAGGCAATATCGAGATTGCAGACTTGCGCGCGATACACAGCAAATTAACCTGGATACCATCGAAGAAGCATTCAAAGCCGGGGACCCTCTCACTCGCGACCTGGTGCTGAAGACCGCAGACTACATTGGCATGGCAATCTCCAACCTGGTTGGGATCCTAAACATCCAGAAGGTTGTTCTGGAGGGAGATATGACCCGCTTTGGTGCTCCCTGGCTCGACAAGATACGCACTGTGATGATGAATTATTCATTGGATCGGCCGCTGGACAACACGCGTGTTGAGATTGGACAACTCGGTGAAAATGCAGTAATTTTGGGAGCGGCC
>DATDOR010000330.1:0-3319 GCA_035293165.1 Anaerolineales bacterium
AAATTTCGCCCTATCCAACCCGAACCTTTCATCTATCAGGGCCAACACTTCTTCCTTCTTCGCGATCCGTTGCGGCTCAAGGATGGCGTCACGCTCCTCCCCGACCCCCTCTTGCCTCTCCTGTTGCTATGCGACGGCACACGGGACAAAGAAACCATTCGACAGATTTGCAAATCCCATTTTGAGGTCTCCATTTCCATGGAAGTGCTTGACCACTTCCTCAACACATTCGACCAAATGTGCCTGCTGGACAACGGAAATGCCGCACGAGTCCGGAAACAACTGGCAGATGAATACCGCGCCGCTCCCTTCCGAAAACCTGCCTCGGCTGGATTATCTTACCCGAATGATCCTTCTGCCCTACACCATCTTCTGCAAAACTACCTGGAGGAAGCGGATACCGAACCTGATCCATTCGACTACGGACGGTCCGTCCCCGCTCAGGACAGCCCCTTGTTGGGAGTGGGATTGCTATCCCCACACATTGACTACTCCCGTGGTGGGCACGTCTACGCCCAGGTCTGGAAGCGTTCCGCCGAAATGGTTAAAAATGCCGATCTCTTCATCGTCCTCGGCACCGATCATCAAGGCGGACATAACCCCATCACTCTCACCCGCCAAAACTACGCCACCCCCTACGGTGTCCTTCCCACCGAACAATCCGTCGTAGACGCCCTCGTTGAAGTTCTTGGTGAGGAAAACGCCTTCGCCGGTGAACTTTACCACCGCAACGAACACTCTCTTGAAATGGTGTTGAATTGGCTCCACCACCTGCGCGCCGCGCAGCCGGTCCCCATCGTCCCTATCTTGGTCGGTTGGCTCACCAACCCCGACAGTTCCAACGGACACACCCCTATCAATACTCAACTGGTGGACGGCCTCATTCAAGCTGTACACCAATCCACCCGGGGACGAAACGTTTGCTACATCATCTCCGGCGACTTCGCCCACGTTGGCCTGGCCTTCCACGGCGACCCCCTCGACGATACCGCCAAATCTGCCATCCGCACCGCCGATGAAAACATCTTCCAAATGCTCGCTGATGGGGATGCAGAAATATTGATCAACAAACTCCTGACAGACTACGCATCGAACAACGTCTGCGGCACCTTTCCTACATACCTCGCTATGCGAATGATGGGAAATGTGAGGGGGGAAATGGTGGGGTATGCTCAGTGCCCTGCGGACGAGGCGAGGACTTCGATTGTGAGTGTGGGGGGGGTGGTTTTTAAATAAGGTTTATGGTGTACAATAGCGATGTAACTGATTGATGTAAGGAGGCCTAATCATGCAAAACACCCTGCAACGGACACAAATCCTATTGGAACCAGATCAACACCAAGAACTCACTGAAATTGCGCGCCATGAAAAACGCAGTTTGTCAGATGTGATTCGTGAAATGCTTCGTCAACAGCTCGCCGAACGTAAAAAACAAAATATAGAAACAGCGGCACAAGCATTGTTAAGCCATTACTTGAACGACAAAGATTTGACAACTTTCACGACGTTGGATGCTGATGATTTCCATGCGTAAAGGTGAAATCTGGTTAATCAACCTCAATCCAACGATTGGCCCAGAGATTCGCAAAATGCGTCCTGCCGTCATTGTCAATGATAACGCAGTTGGGGTTCTTCCGCTTCGAGTTATTGTTCCATTAACAGATTGGAAAGAGCGTTATGCCATTGCACTCTGGATGGTTAAGATTGAGCCTGCTGAGGCAAACGGTCTGACGAAAACTTCAGCCGCCGATTCTCTCCAGATTCGTTCGATTTCCACAGAAAGATTCGTAAGCCAAATTGGAACCATTGCTCCAGAAAAACTCGAATCGATATTAAGTGCTATTCAAGCAGTAATTGGAAAGTAAAGATAAAATGAACATAAACTCCGTCCAAACCGCCATCCTCACCAAACACGCTATCCGAAAATTTACCGAGCAACCCCTCCCCAACGACGCCATCGAAGCCATCCTCAACGCCGGGCGACGCGCGCAATCCTCCAAAAACATGCAAGCCTGGCATTTCATTGCCATCCGTGACAACGCCACGCTCAAGGCTCTTTCCGAATGTGGCGACTTCGCCGGGCATCTGGCAGGCGCCGCTCTCGGCGTTGCCATCATCACCCCTGACCCGGACATCCGCTTCAACGTCATGTTCGACGCTGGACAGGCCGCCGCCTATATGCAGCTCGCCGCATGGGAACTGGGCATCGGTTCGTGTCTGGCAACCATCTACCAGCATGATCAGGCCCGCCAACTGCTCGGTTTCCCCGAAGACATGCACATCCGCATTGCCATCTCCTTTGGCTATCCCTTTGAACCCGAAAAACTGGATCGCCCCCCCCGCAAAACCGGCCGCCGCACCTTCGACGAAGTCATCCACTGGGATCACTGGCAAGTTGAAAAAGCGGCGCACAATCCGTTTGAGAAGTAACTGCTCCCCCCATGCACCTCGAAATCACCGACTACACCGCCTCCATCGAAGACTTTCGTTCTGCGCGCCGCCGTGCCGCGCTCGAAGCGGTCATGGCCCGCGTCACCGGAAAATCCGCCGACCTGCTCGCCTTTGACGAAGTGGTCGAAATGCTCAAGGGAGAAAACACCATCGTCCGCGGCCTGCGCGAAATCCCTCTCGACGCTATCGTCGGCAGTGTCGGGCGATACACCGATTTCTCCCGCTCCTTCCTCCCCCGCGACGACCGGGACGCCGAACGCTGGGCACGCGTCCAGACCAGTATCAACCAGCGCGGCATGGATCCCATCGAAGTTTACCAAATCGGCGAAGCCTACTTTGTCCTCGACGGCAACCACCGCGTTTCCATCGCGCGCAGCCGGGGTTACGAAACCATTCAGGCCCACGTCACCGAAATCCAAACCCGCGTCCCCCTCAGCCCCAACGACCAGCCCGACGACCTCATCCGCAAAGCAGAATATGCTACCTTCCTTGAGGCTACCCGGCTCGATGAAGTTCGCCCCCAGGCTGATCTCTCCGTTACCGTCCCCGGAAGCTACCGTCTCCTTCTCCGCCAAATTGCCGAAATCCGCAACCAGATGCGAAAAACCCAGGGCATCGAAATCCCCTGGTCATTCGCTGCTGCCCGTTGGTACGACAAAACTTACATCCCCATCGTCCAGGTCATCCGCGAAAAAGGCCTACCCCATGACTTCCCCAACCGCACCGAAACCGACCTCTACGTCTGGTTCAATCGCAGGCGGGATGAACTAACGACTGAACTGGGTTGGGAAGTCCCCCTCGATGTCGCCGCTGCCAATCTGTCTCCTGCCCCGCGCGCCCGCCGGGAACCTATCCGGCCTGCGCGAAG
>DATDOR010000331.1:0-6175 GCA_035293165.1 Anaerolineales bacterium
ATGGTATCACCCTGGATGGCAATGGGGCCACCATTATCTCCTCGCACCGGAACCGCGTGGGGGTCACCATTCTCGGACACCGTACTGTCTCCATCAAAAATCTCACCATATCTGGCTACATGCACGGTATCCACGCCAAAGATTGCATGGGATTGACCATCGAAAACTGCTGCATCACCCACACCGCCGAAATCCCGTCCAATACCCTCTTCCTCGACATCTTCCGTCCACCCGAAGACCCTTACGGCAGCGGCATCCTGCTCTGGAACGTGACGGACAGCCGCCTCGAAGGCAACGACCTCTCCCACCAGATGTGCGGCCTGCTCACCTACCACTGCCGCAACCTGACCGTGCGAAACAACCTCGCCAATTATTGCAGCGGGTTTGGCTTCCACCTGTACGGTACGAACGATAGCCTGTTTGAAGTCAACTATGCCGACTTCTGTTGCCGTTGGGAACCACGCGGCGAGCGGCTCGGTCACATGGGCGCGGACGCGGCTGGATTCTTGATCGTCTACGGCTCTTCGCACAACACCTTCCGGCGAAACTTCACCCGGCTGGGTGGGGATGGCTTTTTCCTGTCCGGGTTGACCAGCCGTTACGAGGCGACGCCGTGCAACGACAACCTTTTCGAGGAGAACGACGCCTCTTGGAGTCCCAATATCGCTTTCGAAGCCACCTTCAGCCGGAGAAACGTGTTCCACAATAATTATGCTGACAACTGCAACTACGGCTTCTGGCTTGGTTTTTCCAGCGAAAATACCCTCGAAAACAACCGCATCTGGCACAACCGGCAGGCGGGCATCGCCGTCGAAAATGGCGTGGGGATGCAGGTGCGCGAGAACGATTTCCGGGAAAACGGGCACGGTATCCTGCTTTGGTCGAAACGAATTCCCGAATTTGACGCCCATGTCCCCGAAAACGACACCAGCCGGGATTGGATTATCGAACACAACCGGTTCACGGGCAACCGCAAAGCCATCCGCATCGCTGCCAATCAGGATCACGGCTTGCGCGATTATTCGCCGGAGGGAAAATGCTCGCCCCCGCGCAATCACGTCATCCACAACAATCAAATTACTGATAACCGCGTTGGAATCGAGTTGGTCGGCGCGGAGAAAACCCATCTGGATGGCAATCAAATGACAGGCAATGTGGAGGCCGATATTTTATGACAACAACCACACAGGTCATTTCTGACTCGCAACAAGAAGAAACATTCCAAACCGGACAGGTTTTATCCATTACAGGAGGCCATTTCCTGCATGATACGTTCTCGGCATTTTTTGCCCCTCTTCTTCCTCTGCTGATTGAAAAGCTATCCCTTTCCCTTACCCTGGTTGGGACGCTCTCCGGGATGATGCAGCTTCCTTCCCTGATCACGCCGTTCATCGGCTACCTGGCAGATAAGGTTAGCGTGCGCTATTTCATTATCTTTGCTCCCGGCATTACGGCTACGCTAATGAGTTTCCTGGGGGTGGCGAACAGTTATACCGCCCTGGCGATTCTCCTGGCCCTGGCAGGCTTTAGCATCGCCGCTTTCCACGCTCCCGCGCCCGCAATGATCGCTCGCGTTTCAGGGCACCAGGTTGGGAAGGGAATGAGTTTCTTCATGGCTTCCGGAGAATTGGGGCGCACAGTGGGGCCGCTTTTGGCTGTTTGGGCGGCCTCGTTTTGGGGGTTAGAAGGGATTTACCGGCTGGCCGTGATTGGGTGGGCGGTATCTGCCATTCTGTACATCCGATTTCGAGATGTCCCCGCGCGGCCTCAGAAAAATGTCGGGTTTCGCGCGATGATCCCGACGGCGTGGCGTTTGTTCATCCCGCTCTTGTTTATCACCATCTCGCGTGATTTTCTGACGGTCAGCCTGGGGACGTTTTTACCGACGTTTATGGATAGCCAGGGGGTGAGTTTGTGGCTGGCAGGCGGTGCGCTTTCGATTTACGAATTTGCCGGGGTTGGCGGGGCGTTGTTTAGCGGGACGTTCAGCGACCGGTTTGGACGCAAACCAATTCTGACCTTTGGCTTTGTCATTTCTGCGATATTGATGTTGATATTCATCCAGGTCCGGGGTTGGTTGGTGATTCCTGTCTTGATTGCGTTGGGGCTTACGGTGCTCTCTTCCCAACCCGTTTTACTGGCGATTGTGCAGGATACGATGCCCAATCACCGGGCGGTGGCAAATGGCACGTACATCGCGATGAGTTTTCTCGTCCGCAGTGTGACGACGGTTGTCATCGGGGTGATTGGGGACAAATTTGGCCTGGGCACCGCCTTTTTCTGGAGTGCGCTCGTGGCTGTTCTGGCTTTGGGGGGGATTTGGAGTCTGCCAAAAGCCCGGTCTGACTGAAGTGTGTTGCACCTGGAAATTGTTTTCTATTTGATCTCGATCCCAAACGGGGAAATCATCCACACCTTTTCATCCATCCACCCCGTCAACCGCTTGAGCCACCCGGTCGGAGCCTCGACGGGGAAAGGAGCCGGAAGTGGTGAGCCGTCTTTTTCACCGCTGATCCAGGCAACGGGCGTCCATAAATCTTCGGGAAGTTTGGCGAGTTCTCTGGCTTTTTCGACCGCGCACATCAGATCGCCTAATTCATCCACCAGTCCATGTTTCTGTGCTTGTTCACCCAGCCAGACGCGCCCGCCTGCAACTTGTTCGAGCGAGTCGGGGGTTAAATGTTTCCGCCCGGCGAGGACACGCGCTTTGAACTGACCATACATGTCAAGGATATTTTTTTCGACCACGGCGCGGCGTTCTTCGTCCAACGGTTCAAAATCGGAGAAAAGGTCCGCGTGTGCGCCGTGTTGAATACTTTCCCGGTTGACTGAGAAGATGGAAAACAGCCCGGTGGTGAGCAGTTTCACGAATACAACCCCGATAGAGCCGGTGACGGTGAGGGGTTGGGCGACAATCCAGTCGGCGGTGGCGGAGACGTAATACCCTCCTGAAGCAGCCGTGTTGCCCATGTAGACGACTACGGCCTTTTTGCGGCGGACGCGTTCGGCTTCGCGCCCTATCAGATCGGAGGCAAGCGCGGAACCGCCAGGGGAGTTGACATAGAGAACGACGGCGGCGAAGCGAGGGTCGTCTTCGATTTGGCGGAAGGCACGAGCAAGGGTCTCTGATCCGGCTTGCTGGTTGCCTAAAATCGGGATGGGGAATGGGGAGGGGATGTCGCGACTATCCCCGGGGAGGATGGCACCTTCAACAGGGATCAGGGCGATGAAGTGGCCGGAGCGTTTGCGGATGGGGGCGAGGAGGGCGCGCTGGCCTTCGTCAAAAGGGATCAGGGCACGAGACAAATCAGGCAGGTGATCGGGATCAAGATCACCCCCCGCTGGGGTGGGATCTTTTTGTTCGGGTAGAGAAATGCGTGCGGAGATTTCATCCAGGTAAATTGCGGCATCCACCAACCCGGCCTGGGTGGCTTCTTCCGCGGTGAGAGGGGCGCGATCAATGAGGGCGCGGACTTGTTCTTCGGGGAGATTGCGGCCTTCGGCGATGGCCCGGACGAGGGTATTGTAAAATCCATCCAGGAGCCAGGTGAGCATAGCGCGTTGTTCGTCGGACATACTGGCGCGGGAGAAGGTATCACCCACGGATTTGTAGGGGGAGACGGCGACGACTTCGGCCTGGATGCCCCAAATTTCGAGGGCGTCTTTGAGGAAAATGCTCTCGGAGCGCAGGCCGAGGACTTGCCAGGTGGCAGGTGGAGGGAGGTAGATTTCGTCGGCGGCGGCAGCGACGAAATATGTGAGCGGGTCGAGGTCGGCGGCGCAGTGGGCGAGGACGCGTTTCCCGGCGTTGCGGAGAGTGAAGATCAGGCCGCGCAGGCTTTGGGCGGTGGCCCATTGGATGTTGAGTTCATCGAGGCGGAGGACGACGCCGGGTGCACGCGGGTCGGCGGCGATCCGGTCAAAGGCGGTGCGGAGGTTGGCGAGGCTGAGAGGCGGCGAGGAAATCGGGAGGCCGAACAAAGGAAGGAAACGTTGCCAGCGTGGTGGGGGCGGGCTGAATTCGGGGAGGTCGCCTTTGAGGTTGAAGACGAGATAGGGGAGTTCTTTGCGGAAGCGGCGTTTGAGCGCGTTGCCGAAGCGGAGACGGGTGTTGCGAAGGGAATCGCCCAACCGGAAACGGGCGTGGTAGAGGGGTGGAAGGCGAGAGGATTTACGGGTCATAAGGGGGGCTATGTTTCGGTGTCCCACCCAGGAGGCGATTTTTGTTCGTGTTGGCCAATATAGATGAGGGATTCAAGATCGTCTTTTTCCTCTGGCAAATAGCGTGCAACAACTTCACGAACCTTGTTTAGTTGTTCCTCTTTGGCCCAACCTAACAAAATATACAAATCGCTGAGATCACGCCCACGATTAGCTGCCAGTTTTAGCATAACTAAGTATGGCAAACCAATCGCAGGATAACCAGCCGGGTCTTTTTCAGGATGTGCCAAAGCCTCATCCAACCAGGGATAGTCCCCAAACAAAACATCCACATCCACACCCTCTCGCGAGCGCAGCAAAAAACCTGGCACTGCCAGCCTGGAAACAAGTTTGTATCCTACCTTTTTTAACCGCTCGATCACTTCTTCCGCATCACTTTTTCGAACTAAAATATCCAGGTCCTTGGTTAACCGTTCGGGCATATAGGCGCGTGTAGCCACCCCACCAATGATAACCCAATCTATATCTTGAAGAATTTTCCGCAAATCCGGCCATTCGTGCATAGCAGTCCTCTCTCTCATAAACACAGGCGCGCTGCCTGTACCCGGTTTCACCCGCCGGAGCGCCATCTGAATCAAAAACTGGCGTTTTTGCCGGGGAGTCAGGTTCCCGTCCGGGGCAATTTTCGCAATGGCAGGGGGAACATTTAAAGCCATAATCATATTATACTCAATCTCGGAATTGCCGCTTCAGGCTTGAGGCTCGTGAAACACGAAAATATCTCATATAAGGTAACTGCTCAGGTGAAATTCGACCCCTCTACGGACACTTTACCTCTCCGGCTGGATATGGTGACCATGCTGGAATATTTGCGTGACCATAAAATTACCGGTACCCAAAGCACGGGGAATTTCCCGCTCAAAGCCATTCGTGAAATCACCGCGCACTTTGTCAAACCCCCGGTAATAGATACAGTCATCGGCGAACGCACTTACAAACTACGAAGAGAAGAAGAAGTCTGGGCCATCCATTTCTTGCATACCCTGGCGGATGCTGGTGAACTGCTGTCCGGAGGACAAGCGCGCCAGATACGGCTCACCTCAAATGGTGAAAAATTTCTGAGAACAGCACCCATTAATCAAATCATGTACATGTTCTCCTCCTGGTGGTTTAACGTCAACTGGATCATCGCCTACCCTTTTGAAGGGATGGGCGAATCCCTGCCCCCGAAATTTACCCGAAAAACCCTGGCGCAACTGTGTGCCTTGCCCGTAGATACCTGGCAAGATTTTGATGCGTTTGCAGATGAACTCATCCAAGTCACCGGCTTAAAATGGCCTTCCCAAGATACCTCCTTTCACCGGATGATTTTGCATGGGGCTGTCGAACAAATGATCATCAGAATTCTTGCAGATTTTGGGGGCACCGAAAGGAAATACCGCGATAAGTTTATCGGGAACAGCAAATTTCAAGAGTTGGATCAGTTCAAGATCACCCCATCCGGCCAATTCCTCCTCAATTTTCTCAAAAATCCCTGATGCGTCCTTTGCTCCCCCAAATCGTCGCCCAACACCCCTTTCCCGAATACCAAACCTGGTGGCCGCTAGGAGAAACCTTCACCCGGTACATGTCCAATGCCATTGCCCCAGAATGGCGAGCACTGGACGGTCAAATTTCCACCGTCCAGGAATATACTACCCGCTACCTCCAAACCGTCTACAACCGAACGGCCCCAACCGGACTGGTGGACAACTTCGTTACCCAACATTTTCCCTATCCCATCCAATCCGGCGAATTTGACGCCCTTTCCTATGCTTTTTTCCATTCCGCCTTCGAGCAGATGGTCGGACAAAAAGGCGCATACAACCTCTCACTCCCCCAGGCACGGCGGCATTTCACCCAGCGGGTTGGAAAAACATTTTTCACCCAACTCCACAACCATCTCCAACTCGATCTCCCCGGCCAACTAACTACCGAGGCCGATTTTGCTCATTTGCAGGCCAACATTGACCAC
>DATDOR010000332.1:0-4390 GCA_035293165.1 Anaerolineales bacterium
AGTTCCAGGTCGGCCTCGTCCGCTTCGAGCAGTTCACTCGCCAGTTTGAGAATCTTCCGCCGCACATCCTTCGCCGCCTCGTTGATGGCATTCCCCGCCACCACCGCCCCGCGGCTGGCAAACGTCCCCGCGCCCCAGTAAAACAGGTCGGTATCCCCGGTCACGACCTCGATATTCCGCACATCCACCCCAATCTGCTCTGCGACGATTTGGGCATACGACGTGTAATGCCCCTGCCCCTGCGTGCCGACCCCCGTCACCACCGTCACCTTCCCGCTCGGCTGAACCTGAACGCGTGCCCCCTCATACGGGCCGATCCCAGTCCCCTCGACATACGTGACCACCCCGATCCCGACGGCGCGCCCCTGCTTCTTTGCGCGGGGCTGCTCGTCCCGGATAAACTCTTCGTACCCGATCATCTCCAGCGTCTTCTCCAGCACCGGCGCGTAATTGCCGCTGTCATACACCAGCGGCGCAAAATCCTGGTAGATGATCTCGTTGTTGTACGGGAACTGGTCGGGCGGGATGAAGTTCCGGCGGCGAATCTCGTTCCGGTCGAGTCCCAACTCCCGCGCGGCGAAGTCCAGCAGGCGTTCCATCACGAACACCCCGTGCTGGCGGCCCGCGCCCCGGTACGGCGTCACGATCGTCTTATTCGTAAACATCGCCCGGAACTCGGAATAATAGTTCGGGACGTGGTAACACCCCAGCAGGGTACACTGGCTGTTGATCGGCACGGTCAACCCGTAGGGCATATACGCCCCCCCGTCGTGCAGGAACACGTCATGCACCCCCAAAATCTGCCCGTCGCGGGTCAGCGCCATCTCCGCCTCGTGCACCTGCCCCCGTTCGTGCGTGGTCGCAAAAAAGTTCTCCTGCCGGTCTTCGATCCACTTGATGGGGCGATCCAACTGCATCGCGAGCCACGGAATCAGCATCTCTTCCGGGTAAAACATCATGATCTTCGGGCCGAACCCTCCGCCGATGAACGGCGCGATCACCCGGACTTGATGCTCGGACAGCCCCAACATCCCCGCCAGTCCATTGCGGATGACGACGGGGGCTTGAGTCGTGTCCCAAACGGTGAGCTTGCCCGCTCGCCGGTCCCACTGCGCGACGATCCCCCGGTTCTCCATTGCGGCGGCGACCCCCCGGTCGTAGGATAACTTCCGCCGGATGACCACATCCGCCTGCGCCTGCGCCTGTTCGTAGTTCCCCTTCTCCTGAATGACGTGCGCGCCCACATTCGAGTCGAGATCATCATGCACCAACGCGGGGGGCGCGGTAAACGCCTGCTCGATGTCCACCACCGCCGGGAGGGGATCGTACTCCACGATCACGTCCGCTGCCGCGTCCTCCGCCACGTACCGGCTGACCGCGACTATCGCCGCGACCGGTTCCCCCACATGCCGGACTTTATCCCTCGCCAGGATGGGCTGTGTCCGCTCGTGAAACGTCAACGCCGAACGGGAGTTCGGACGCTCAATCGGCGGCGGCGACACGAGCAGGGGTCCCCGCCGCCAGTAATTGCCTAAATCTTCGGCAGAATATACCGCCATCACCCCTTCCCGCCCCCGTGCGGCAGAGGCATCCACTCGCCGGATCACCGCGTGGGCATACGGACTGCGAACGAACGCGACGTGCAGCATCCCCGGCAAATCCACGTCGTCCACAAACAACGCCTGCCCCGTCAGCAAGCGCGGGTCTTCATTCCGTTTGATCCGTTGTCCGAAAAATTGGGTGGTCATAGGATCTCCATGTAATTGGTAATTTCAGCGAGCCGTTGGTTGAGTAGCCGGTGGTTTTCCGGCGTATCGAAACCACAGGCGAGCGGGTGGGTGTGGAACCCGCTTGGTTTCGATACGCACAGACACAAAAAACGTGTGCCTGCGCTACTCAACCAGCGCTGAAGAAAAATAGCGAACCTGTTGGTTGAGTAGCCGGTTCTTTTCCGGCGTATCGAAACCACAGGCGAGCGGTGAACGTGGAATCCACTTGGTTTCGATACGCTCCGGGGCCAAAAACGTGTGCCTGCGCTACTCAACCAGCGCTTCGTCATTTGTTTTTTTGGCTTTGTACTTCGCAAAATCTTTCTTCGCAAGTTCGGGCAAGGTGTCGTAATCACCGCGAATCAGGGCTTCACGCTTCTTCCTGCCCCAGCCTTGCACCTGCTTCTCGCGTTCGTAAGACTCGGCAATGCTCGCGAATTCTGCCGCATAAACCAATTTTACCGGACGGCGACGGGCGGTGTATTTTGCGCCTCTGCCTTCGTCATGCTCGCGAACGCGTTTTTCGAGATCGGTGGTTGAGCCTACGTAATATGAACCGTCTGAGCATTGGAGGATATACATCCAGGCCATTGATTTCTCCTGAGATAGCGAGCCTGCTGGTTGAGTAGCCGGTGCTTTTCCGGCGTATCGAAACCACAGGCGGGCGGGTTTACACAGGACCCGCTTGGTTTCGATACGCTCCGGCACAAAAAGCGTGTGCCTGCGCTACTCAACCAGCGCTGGACGGGATTTGTGAACCTGTCGTCGGTTTCGATAAGCTATTCAACCTAAAGCTCCTATTCGGCCAGCGCTCGCATCGCGAACTCCATCATCCTTTCCTGGTGCCGCACCCCTAACTCCACATCCATAAAGCTCCCCCCGTGTCCAGTCTCAAACCAGATGACTTCGATGTCATTACCGAGCGATTTCAACTTCTGTTCGTAGATTTCTACAGGCCGGGCAGGGGTGCGGGTGTCGTTTTTCCCTTGAATGATCAAGATGGGGGCTTTGACGCTTTCCGCGTAGGTAATCGGGGAACTTTTCGCGTATTGTTCAGGATTTTCTTGTGGTGTACCGCTAAAAAACGCCCGGAGATACCCCCGCAACATATCTGAAGAGTCCTCGTATTGAACGGCCCAATCGGTAATGGCAGCCCTGGCTATCCCTCCGACCCAAAGGTCGGGATACAGACTTAGCCCCTGCAGAGTTAGAAAACCACCATAAGAGAAGCCGGACAGAAATACTTTATCCGGATCGGCAATTCCCTGCTCCACCAGCCACTTGCGGGCCGCAACCATGTCTTCCACTTCCCAAAAACCCGGATTGCCAAAAATTCTATTTTCAAACTCCTTGCCAAACGTCGCACAACCCCGGTAATTAACCGACAAAAAAGCAAAGCCATGATCCACCCATGCCTGGCTTTGCGGGTGATAGGTGTTCGGTTGAACCCCGCCTGGCCCGCCGACGATATCCATGATCGTAGGGAACACCCCGGTTTCGGCAGGGATTGCCAACCATCCCTGGACCATTTGCCCATCCGAAGAGGGGAATTGCACCGACCTCCACGCATGGCCGGACGGCACTTTCCCGGCGGATAACGCATCCCGGATGTATTCACCCGTTGCATCATCGAGCACAACCACGCGCGTGGGATTTGCAGCATCGTCCAGTTCACCAAAAATCTCTCCGCCCGATAGACCAACAGGGGCAAAAAACGCTCCTGAAATGGTTCCAGGTGGGTGGGCGAGTTTGGCCAGCACACCGCTTTCGAGATCATAGGTGTAATACTGCTTCACTGCCTGGTTGAAAGTCTGAAAGAGAATACGTTTTCCATTGTCTGACCAATCCGTCGCGAGGGTTGAACCCTCAACTCCTTCAAAATCCAGATCGGTGCGTTCCCCTGTGTGCGGATTCCAAATTAACAGCTTTTCAAATCCTGTGCGATTACTCCGTGCGAGCAGTCGTGGGTCGCCCGGAACAGGAGAAAAAAATATTAATTCTACGCTGGTTCCTTCCCCATCCCAAAGCTCTCCGATGATTTCCCCCGTCGCCGTTTCTATGGCTACCAGATTGAATTCCGGTTTCCTTGATCTTTCGGTACTCAAAAGAACTGCCATATCCCCGTTGTATGACAGGGCTACACCAAACAACAGCGGTTCACTGTAGAACACCTCGCGCGGTTTGTCATACGAGCCGTCTTTATTTAAAGAAACCAGAAACAACCGGAATCCATCGCCTCCTCCTGCAATCACCCCGAAGGTGTTCCCTGACCGGCTAAGCGCTACACCCGCAGGAGAGTATAGAGGCAGGTCGGGCGTCATATCTTCGATGGGGCCATCCTCCAGCGTAGACTTGTATGGGAACCGGGCGAAGTGACCGATTTCATCCCCTTTTTCATCATTCAAATAATAAACGTACCGTCCGTCAGGTGAAAGAAGATAATTGACCTGCCCTTCTGGGCGGCGGGTGATCTGGCGAAGGTTTCCGGTAGGCACGTCCCAGGCATAGAGTTGGAACACCCCTGTCCGGTTATTCGCGACCACACCCCGCGAGGACGCGTTGGGAGCGATCTGGGCAGCGATAACGCGGGAGGCATAGAAACGGCGTTTCCAAGTCGTGGG
>DATDOR010000333.1:0-9154 GCA_035293165.1 Anaerolineales bacterium
GCTTATAATGATGCGCTGGCACAAGCGTTCCTGGGGCTGCCGGTCATGCACACATTTGAGAAAAAATACGAAGTCCAGTGGCTTCCTGCCCGCCATCACATGCTTCACGTCATCCTCGAAAACTACCGGCATTGGGGCGGGATAGGCCGCCCAACTATCGCTATCTTAGATTGGCGCGAAGTCCCCACCTACAGCGAATTCGTGCTCTTCCAGCAATATTTCTCGTTCCACGGCTACCACTGTATCATCACCGATCCACGGCAGGTGGAATACAAAAACGGTAAACTCTGGACGGATACGGGTGTTCAGATTGATTTCATTTACAAAAGAGTGCTCATTAGCGAACTGCTCGGGCAGGGCGGGTTCAACCACCCGGTTATCCAGGCCGTCCGTGACCACGCAGTTTGTATGGTCAACCCCTTCCGGTGCAAAGCTCTCTACAAAAAAGCGAGCCTTGCAGCCTTGAGCGACGACCAAAACCATCACCTATTTGACAAAGCTGAAGTCCACGCCATCCAATCCCATATCCCCTGGACGCGATTGCTCTCCGAACAGCAAACCGCGTACGAAAACCGCCAGATAGACCTGATTCCCTTCCTGCGTGATAATAAAGACCAATTCGTCATCAAACCCAACGATGATTATGGTGGACGGGGGATTGTCCTGGGTTGGACAGTTGACCAAATGGATTGGGAACATGCCTTACAAGTTGGCATCAAGAATCCGACCGTCGTTCAAAAGCGTATTCCCCTCCCCTCCGAACCCTATCCCAGCCTGAACAACGGCAACGTCGAATTTTTTGACCGGCTCTTCGACACTGCACCCTTCATCTGGCACGGTGATTTTGTCTCCAGCAGCCTCACCCGTCTTTCCACCGATCCTCTCCTCAACGTCACCGCAGGTGGCGGCTCTACCGTCCCGACGTTTATTATCGAAGAACGCGAATGAACGAATCGGCGAGTCAGCAAGTCGGCAAAACAGCAAATCTCAAATCGGCAACATGGAATACGAACCACGCATCCGATGAATACCTGACAATTACCCATTAACAAATAACAATTAGCCATGTCGAAAGAACACCCTGTCATCCTCTTTCTCGCCAGCGATTTCAAAGGCAATGAACTGATCGAAACCTGTAAAGAACTCGGCTGCTATACTATCCTCATCGTTCGGGAAAAGAAAAAAGACCAGCCCTGGGCGCATCACGCCCTCGACGAATTCCACTCGATGCCCAGCATCATTCGCCAGCCGGACATCACTAACGCGGTGAGCTACCTCGCCCGTACCCATGACATTGACCGGATCATTGCTCTGGACGATTACGACATCGAAACCGCCGCCGAACTTCGCGAGCACCTCCGCCTGCCCGGTATGGGATCAACCGCCTCGCGCTTCTTCCGCGACAAACTGGCGATGCGCGTCCGGGCACGAGAGGTTGGGCTTCCCGAGCCGGAATTCACCCCTGTCTTTCCCCATTCCCGCTTGAACGATTTCCTGCAACGCGTTCCCTCCCCTTGGGTGCTCAAACCCCGCGATGAAGCGGGTTCGCAGGGTATCAAAAAACTCCACAACGCCGGTGAAGTCTGGCAAACACTGGAACAACTCGGTGACCAACAATCTCACTTCCACCTGGAGCAGTATGTCCCCGGACGAATTGACATCTTTCATGTAGACAGTATCGTCTGGAATGGGGAAATACTGTTCTCCACCGCCAGCGGGTATGGCGCGCCGCCGATGGTCGTCGCGCAGGGCGGAGGCGTGTTCACCACCCGTCTGCTTGACCGTGATTCCGCCGATGCCAAAGTATTGGCAAAACTCAACAAAAAACTGCTCAAAGCGATGGGGATGACCAGTGGCATCAACCACGCCGAATTTATCAAATCCCACGATGATCAGGGTAAATTCTACTTCCTGGAGGTGGCCGCCCGGGTAGGCGGCGCGCATATCGGGGATATGCTCGAACAAGGCACAGGCATCCACCTGTGGCGCGAACGTGCGAAAATCGAAGTCGCCCAGGCGCGCGGCGAAACCTACCAGCTTCCCGAACCTCGCCAGGATTACTCCGGGCTGATCATCTGCCTGGCCAAACAAGAACACCCCGACCTGTCCGCTTATAATGACCCTGAAATTGTCTGGCGGCTTGGCCGTCCCTCCCACGCCGGGTTGATTGTTCGATCCCCGGATGCGAAGCGAGTGCAGATGTTGTTGGAATCGTACAAAGAGCGGTTCGCTCAAGATTTCTTAACGAGTGTTCCCTTACCAGAGAAAGGGCGGGTGTAGTCATCAACCCAATAACCGGGTGTGCCCGGTTAGCCATTCAAACCCTTTATGCAAACCATTCAAGACGCGCTAAAAAAAATCTCTCTCTTTTCCGATTTGCCGGAGGACATGATCGCCGTGCTGGCTGGAGAAGTCCACGAACGACAGCTTTCAGCCGGAGACAACCTGTTCATTGAAGGGGACAAAGGGGATGCCCTTTACGTCATCCTCGAAGGTGAATTGGAAATTACACAGACCGTTGGACAGGATCGAGAAATTGTCCTTGCCACATTCAAACCAGGAGATTATTTTGGGGAAATGGCCCTGCTAGACGACAAGCCTCGCTCCGCGAATGCTCGCGCCGCTTCAGATTGTCGTCTTCTCGCTCTCGATCGGGAGGATTTTTCTGCTCTCCTGGATAAACAACCGGCCATTGCCATTAAGCTGACGCGTGCCATTTCCGAGCGTCTCCGCAAGACCTCCCCATTCCAAACCCGTACTATTCCGTCCGAGGCCAAAGAATTAACGGAGCAAGAAACGCAGTATATCCGCGTTTTTATTTCTTACTCTCGTCTGGATAAAGCGTTCGTCCAAACCTTACACGATGCCATTCGCGAACGCGGGATGGATGCCTGGGTAGATTGGGAAAACATTCCTCTCACCGCGGATTGGTGGGCAGAAATCCAGCGTGGTATTGAAAGTGCAGATGCTTTTGCCTTTGTCATTTCTCCTGATTCGCTCCAATCCAGAGTGTGCGGCGACGAAATTCAAGCAGCTTTAGAAAAAAACAAACGTCTTATTCCTATCCTACACCGTGATCCAGAAAAAGAAGACCCGGTACATTCCGCGATTGGCGCAACAAATTGGATTTTTATGCGATCCGAAGACGATATAAAAGCCAATCTACCGGAAATGCTTCAGATCATCAATACCGACCTTGAATGGGTGCAGGCTCATACGCGTTTACAAATCCGTGCGGGGGAATGGACCCGCTCCGGACGGGACAGCAGTTTTCTCCTACGAGGGATTGACCTGGAAAACGCCGAAAAATGGCTGGCTAAAGCAGAATCCATCCTCGAGCCAAAACCTACGCCCCTGCACCGGGAACACATCAACGCCAGTATACAAGACACCAAAACCCAGCAGATTGCGACCCGCCGCCAGCGAATATTTATCGCGAGCATTTCCCTTGCGCTGTTGGTCACACTGGGTTTATCCATCGTCGCATTTAGTTTTTACCGTCAATCCGAAGAAAACCGGCAAAATGCTGAGTTTTCTGAACAAACGGCGGTTGCTGCGCGAAATCAGGCCGATGTCAACGCACAAAACGCTATCGTACAACAGAGCACAGCGGAGGCAGCCAGCACAGCAGCTATTGAACAGCAACAAGCTGCCTTAATCGCCGCGAATGCAGCAAGCACTGCCGCTGTCGAGGAAGCCAACCAGCGAGAGATTGCCCAAACCCAACAAGCCGAAGCCAATGTCCAGCGAATTGCTGCTGAAACTGCCCAGGCAGAGGCAAATACCCAGAAAAATCTGGCGCTTTCCCGGCAACAAGCTGCTCAAGCATTTGGATTCCTCGACACTGACCCTGTATTAGCTGCATTATTAAGTTTAGAGGCTTATAAAACATCAGCCTCTCTCGAAGCCAGGAGCGCGATCCTGACCATTTTACAAAGAAGGTTGAGCCGCAGAATCAATCCGATCACCCCGATTATCCCTGATCAACTGGATGGAGTTTACAGCGTTGCAGTGAGTCCCGATGGCGAACGTTTAGCCTTTGGAACAGAGAGAGGTAATATCGCGATCTGGAATTATAAAGAAGGAAACCTACAAGGCGAGATTCCAGCACATTCAGGCAACATCGTTTGGAGTCTGGCCTTTAGCCCGGATGGGGAAGCACTCGCTTCTGGTGGTAACGACTCCTATCTGCGAATTTGGAACGTTGCAACCCTGACAGAGGTAAACGATTATTCTGCTGGAAGCCCCGTCCTTTCCGTATCCTGGAATTCTGATGGAACCAAGATTGCTGCTGCAGCTGGGCCACGGGTCCTTGGATGGACTATCGCCGATGAATATTTGCTCAATTTAATATTCAACCAAAACCTAAATTATGCTATCAATGCAGTGGAGTGGTCACCAGATGGGAACAAAATTGCTGTTGCCAGTGCATTAAGATGGATATTCATCCTCAATGGGGCCACGGGGGAGACGATTGGAACCCTCAAGGGTCATACCGAAGATGTTCAAACAGTCGCCTGGAATCCAGATAGTAA
This sequence comes from Anaerolineales bacterium, assembly GCA_035293165.1. GTDB lineage: Bacteria > Chloroflexota > Anaerolineae > Anaerolineales > JABWBV01 > JABWBV01. The sequence goes on from DATDOR010000333.1 coordinate 4,536, forward strand.
TCTACTGGCATCTGGTGCGGAAGACGGTACTGTTCGCCTGTGGGATGTCGGCGAATCTAAAGAAATCGCTACACTTCTCAGACATACAGACCAGGTGTTAAGTGTTGATTTTAGTCAGGACGGCAAAATCCTGGCATCCGGAGCGGAGGACCGGACGGTCATTCTTTGGGATATGGATACGTATCAATTCATCAATGAACTAAAAACCAACGTTAACTCGGTGCAAAGTGTTGCTTTTAGCCCAAAGCCTGGGGACAATTTCCTGGCAACTGCAAGCCGGGACAAAACCGTCGGGTTATATCAAGTGATTACCGAACAACCCCTTAGTCAGGTTCTTATTTCCAATGCAGGGGCGGTTAAGAGTCTGGCCTTTCGCCCTGATGGAACTATTCAAGCGATTGCCACCGGGACGAACAACCGGCTTTCCATTGGGCAGGTTGGCGAAAACATAGAGGGCTTGAGTGACACCTCCTCAATCAATATTTCAGGAAACATCCAAAGTGTTGCAATCACCCAGGACGGCACAAAAATAGCTCTGGGATATGCGGATGGCCGGATCGAAATTTCCGATACTCAAACGGGGAATACTATCCCCCTCACTCAGGAAGGCGCTGTCTCCAGTCTTGCTTTCCAGACGGACGGCCAGATATTGGCCTCTAGCCACTGTGCTTCACAGAGTACGGAGCCAACGGATTCCCTCACCCCTTTATGCGAAAATTCAGAAATCATTCTTTGGGACGTCAATGTAGGACAACCCACGCTGACTCTCTCTCAACAAACCGGGTTGGTTTTATCCATTGCCTTTGACCCCGACGGAAAGACACTTGCATCTGGCAGTGATGATGGGAAGATCCTGTTTTGGGATTTAGAAAGCGGACAGATAAAAGGCTTACCTCTTTCCCGGCATAGATCTGCCGTCACAAGTCTTGCCTTTAGTCTCAACGCGGATATTCTCGCTTCCGGTAGCGAAGGGAAAACGATTATCTTATGGGACGTTGACACAAACCAACCCCTCGGAGAACCGCTTGCCGGTGCAACGGGAAATGTGCTCAGCCTTGTTTTCAATTTGGATGGGAATTCGCTTTATTCGGGTGACAGTGAAGGAACTATCCTGATCTGGGATTTGAATATTAACGAATGGTTCAGCCGCATTTGCAGTCTTGCAGGGCGCAATTTGACTTTGGAAGAGTGGAATCAATTCCTTCCGGATCGGGATTATGAAGAAACCTGTAATTTTTGAAAATCTTCCGGTTTCCCCACAGTATATCGTTTCGTATCGCGCGAGATACGCTTGACCAGGTTAGTCAAAACTGAACCAGGCCCAATCTCGATGAATGTATCTACCCCATGCTCAAGCATATATTGAATACTCTCCGTCCACCGGACCCGGGAAGTGAGCTGGGCCTTCAAATCATCTTCAATATACTGAATGCGAGTTAGAGTCCGGGCAGTGACGTTGCCGACGATTGGGATTCTCGGTTCCAGCAATGGTGCTGCTTCGACTGCTTTATTAAAATCAGCCTGGGCATGCGCCATCAGAGGTGAATGAGCAGCGATACTCACCATGAGTGGAATGATCTTCCTCGCCCCGGCTGCCTGAGCCAGTGGCAGTAAGCGGCGCAGCGCCCCTCCTGCCCCGGACACGACAACCTGTCCCGGACAATTATCATTTGCCACCTGAACGATTTCATCCGGAGTGCTGGCTTCGGTACATATCCGATCCACAGTCGGAATATCCAATCCAAGCAAAGCCGCCATCCCACCAGGATTTTGTTCCCCCGCCCGCTTCATTAATTCTCCTCGGACACGAACCAGCGTCAAAGCTTTTTCAAAGGGTAATACCCCCGCTGCCACGAGCGCGGTGAGTTCTCCCATAGAATGACCCGCGACGAAAGCTGGAACAAATTCTGGAAAAATCTCCCAAAAGACTTGCAAGGCAGCCACTGAGTGAACCAACAGCGCGGGTTGTGTATTTACCGTATCATTGAGCTCCTTTTCCGGCCCATCCCAGGCAATATCGGAAAGGGGAATATCGAGCAAGACATCAGCCAGGGCAAAGGAGGCACGGGCGACGGGAAAATCCATCGTCAACTCGCGTCCCATACCCAGTTCCTGTGATCCCTGTCCGGGAAATAGAAAACCAGTTTTTGCAGGATTGAGGTTCATAACGGTATCAAAAAAGCCGTGTGGTCACGGCTTTTTAGTATAACCTATTCAGTTATCAGGTTTCAGTAGGGCATTGGTCATTCTAAAAACTGAACACCCACGACTGAACACTGTTTACTTACTCTCCGCTTCCACTTCGATGATTTCGCGACCCTGATAATAACCACAGGCAGGGCAAACCCGGTGGGGAAGACGCATCTTTCCACAGTTGCTACACTGAACCAGATTACGCGCCTTCAGCGCATCGTGGGCACGCCGGCGATCCCGGCGGCCTTTGGAGACTTTTCTTTTGGGGAGGGGGGTCATGTCTAACTCCTGGTTTCGAATTCCTGTAACGGATTATTGTTATATTTCTGAAATTTATATTCGCAAAAAGTTACTATTCAGGTCAAGAAAGAAGGTTTCCCCTCCTGGCTGAGTAGTTACCGCAAAAATACCTGCCTCTCGGCAGGCAAGGCGATTATACGGATGAAAGGAAGGGATGTCAAGATTGTATTATATCAAGTTAAGAAGACATTCCATTGCCGATATTGGCCCGCAAAAATGCTTCAATAAATCCGTCCAGATCGCCATCCAACACGGCTTGCGTGTTGCCCGTTTCGTAATCTGTACGATGATCTTTGACTTGTTGATAAGGATGCAATACGTAAGAGCGTATCTGGCTGCCCCATTCCGTCTTTTGATATTCACCCCGCAATTCAGCCAGTTGTTTTTCCTGCTCCCGGTGTTTGATTTCAAACAACCGAGCTTTTAAAACCCGCATCGCGTTTTCACGGTTTTGGGTCTGGGAACGCTCGTTTTGACAGGAGGCGACAATTCCGGTGGGAAGGTGGGTAATGCGAACGGCGGTGTCATTTTTTTGGACGTTTTGCCCGCCCGCTCCAGAAGCACGGTAGGTTTCGATCTTCAGGTCGTTAGGATTGATCTCAATTTCGCTATCGTCTTCCACCTGGGGCAACACTTCGACCTGGACAAATGATGTATGCCGCCGGGCGTTGGAATCGAACGGAGACAGGCGCACCAGCCGGTGAACGCCCTTTTCCGGGCGCAAATATCCATAGGCGTAATCGCCATTCACAGCAATGGTGACAGACTTGATCCCGGCGACCTCGCCTTCTGTCGTATCAAGCACTTCGGCTTCGTACCCACTGCGTTCGACCCAGCGAAGGTACATGCGTTGGAGCATCGCTGCCCAGTCTTGTGCATCCGTTCCGCCCGCACCGGCATTGATTGTCAGCAAAGCATCCCCCCGGTCATAAGGCCCGGAAAGCATGGCGGTGAATTCGCGCTTTTCAATTTCCCGCTCAATGGTACCGGTTTCGGGTTCGAGTTCACCCCGCAAGCCCTCGTCTTCAAGTTGGGCTAATTCGAGCGCATCGTGGGTACGCTGACGGAAGATCTGCCAGCCATCCAGTTCCCGGCGCAGGCTGGCGAGTTTTTTCATCACCTGTTGGGCACGAGGGGAGTCATTCCAGAGCGCGGGGCCTTCGGATTCTTTTTGGAGTTGTTCGAGTTCGGCTTCCTTTTGAGGGAAGTCAAAGATGCCTCCATAAGGTCTCGATTTTTTCGTTTGCCTCGGTGAGGCGGTCTATCAGGTCTTGCATGAGGGTCTCCTTGAGTACGAGAAGAATAGAACGCGGATTTACCCGATTCGGTTGATTCTCGCGGATTTTATTATTGATTGAGAAAGTCTTCCAGCCGGGTTTTTACGGCAGGCCATTCGGTGTCGGTGATGCTGTACATGACCGAGTGGCGGATGTAACCGTCAGGCAGTATGAAGTGGTTACGTAAGACGCCTTCTTTGACTGCACCCAGACGTTCGATAGCAGCCTGGGAGCGAGTGTTGCGAAGGTCGGTTTTAAGTTGCACCCGAATCATGTCCAGCGTTTCGAAGGCGTACTTCAGCAGCAGGTATTTGCACTCCGTATTGATACGCGTCCGCCAGACGGAAGGGGTCAGCCAGGTGTGGCCGATCTCACCCCGGCGGTGAGCAATGAAGATGTCAAACAGACGTGTACTGCCTACGACGCTGCCTGTTTCTCGATCCAGGATCGTGAATGGCAGACAGGTTCCAGCAGCCTGATCGGCCAGGGCGGATTCTACGGAACCAGTCATCCGCTCCAGTGCGGGGGTAGTTTGCAAGGGCATGTAGTACCATATATCGTCGTGTTGTCCGGCCTCGTACAAAGCAGGGATATGAGATCGTTCGAGGGGGACAAGTTCGGCGCGGAGGCCGGTTAGGGTAACAGGTTCAACTTTCATAACGCTGGTTATAAAGAAGGCTTCCCGAACAAAAGGTGTGCGTGGAGTACATACCCCCACGCACACCTTTTTTTCGGGTGAATCTCTACCACGAAGGAATTTACTAAAACTCAGTAATTGAAATCTACCAGGATACCATCAACAAAAGCATCAGGATCGAATAGTTCCAGATCTTCTGGTTTTTCGCCTAA
>DATDOR010000334.1:0-7944 GCA_035293165.1 Anaerolineales bacterium
GGGCATTGCCGGGCAAATCCCAACCGAGAACGGCTTCCCATCCGGCGGTGACCTGCTGGCGTCCGCTCGAAGTGGGGTAAGAACGGCGTTGGACTTCGCCATGCCCAACCGCGGTAGCGACGATTCCACCACCCGTTTCGACAATGGTCTGTTCGGTAAACGCGCCTTCGGAGTTGGCAAACCATTTTTTCTCGCGGATGAACGTCAGGTTCCCTTGCCGGACACGAACACCTTCGACTTTCGCCATCTCGGCGTCGGCGGCGAGGAGAACGCCCAGTTTATCTTCGAGGGAGACAGTAAACGGATTGATTTCGACGGGGGTTTGGTACATACCCTGAGAGGTGACGGCTGGCCCGAGGTCGATCTTCTTTCCTGGAACAGTGGCCGAGGCCCGGGCAATCACCAACGCCTGATCGGTAACGCGGTCCACTTCGTCCGGGGTCAGTTCCCGGCTCGAGGCGAAGCCCCACGCGCCCCCAGCCAGGACGCGAACGCCAAAGCCCAGAGTATCGGTAAAGTTCAGGTTTTGGACAATGCCGTTTTTGGCGGCAATGTTTTCGGTTTGGTTTTCGACGATGCGGATGTCGGCGTATTGCGCGCCTTTGCGGGTGGCGAGGTCGAGGGCGCGGGTCATGAGGTCTTTCATAAAGACTCCTTAAAAGAAAAGCCGCGCGGGGAGGCGCGCGGCTTTATTAGAGATTGGAGGTGGATTACCATCCCCGGCCAAAACGTTGTTCTTTCCAGATATCCGCTTCGTTGTGGTAACCGGCCTGTTCCCAGAAACCAGGGCGGTCGTGGGTGGCGAATTGCAAACCGCGAATCCATTTGGCGCCCTTCCAGAGGTAGGGGTCTTTGAGGTCTTTGCGGTCAGGGATAGCACCGATTACTCCGCGGAGTGGGTAGCCGTGGTCGAGGGTGAGGGGTTGACCGTCGAAGTGGGTGGCTAGGAGGAAGTTTTCCTGGAGGACGACTTCAAGCGGCAGGTTGGTCGTGTAGCCGTATTCGGCGTGTTCGATAACGTGTTTGGCGGTGGGTTTGATTTTGATGAAGCCTTCGTCAACGAGGGTTTTGACGGAAACGCCTTCCCATTCGGTGTCGAATTTGCTCCAGCGGGTGACGCAGTGGATATCCATCATCACCTTGGCGCGGGGGAGTTTGTTGAATTCGTCCCAGGTCCAACGGGACTCTTGTTCGACTTCGCCCCAGATGCGGAAATCCCAGGTGGCGGGATCAAAGCGGGGGACAGCGCCATAGTGCAAGACGGGGAATTTTTGGGTGAGGGACTGCCCGGGTGGGAGGCGGCCTTCCTGGTGGACGTGGTCTTCTTGTTCCCGGCGGGTAAACATGCTTTTAAACATTGTGGGGCTCCTTGATACGAATATAGATTATAACGCTTGCTGGTAATTTATCGGGTATTTCTTACGAAATGATGAACAGTGTGTTGGAGAAGTGTTGGAATATTTGTCTTTTTTTTCGGGTCATTTCTACTCCGGGCTGAGTAATCACTTTGTCTTTATGTTGTCTGAAATGGTCGGTATTTGTTACAGGTGTAGGGGGAAACAAAACAGCCCCGGCAAGGAGAACGGGGCTGTGTGGGATCGGGGGTGCTGCGCGGTCAGGGTAAATTCCAGTCAGGCAGGCAAATGAAGGTGTTTGCTCACCACGCGGGTTAATTCCCGGGAACTAACGGGCTTGGTCAGGAAGGTTGTGGCGCCTTTTTGAAAGGCTTCCTCACGGATACGATTTTGATTAACAGCGGTGAAGACAATAATAGGCAATTTTTCAAATTTCGTTTCGCCGCGCAGGTGTTTGAGCAGCGTTAATCCATCCATATCCGGCATCAGCAAGTCCAGGATCATGAGATCAATTGCTTCATTGTTTAATAAGTTAAGGGCGTCTTGGGCACTGGCTGCGGTGGTGACGTCGAAGTTACTCCGTCTTAAGATGGTATCTAAGAGCATGAGGCTGACAGGTTCATCATCAACGACGAGGATTTTGGGAGAATTGATAGGCATGTTAGTTCTCGGGAAAAGTTTAATTACAGGTATTTGATCAATCTCCAATGGTTTTTTCCGTTTCCAGGCTGGTAGATCACGTCATCCATGAGTTGACGGACAAGAAACAGGCCATAACCATGCTCTTGAGGAACATCCAGGTTAGGGGCAGGGGCATCGGCCATATTGAAAGCCTGTCCCGTATCATAAAGGTCAATGACGAGACGCTGAGGTTGATCTTCGAGGAAAAGTTCTAAATCGATTCGGCCAGCAGAATCACAGTAGGCATGTTGGACAATATTGGTACAGGTTTCATAAACGGCTAGTTCAAGAGCATAAGGGAGCGAAGTTTCTTCTGCCGGAGCACCGGTGGCATTGAGAATGGCACCCAAACAAGGGCCTAAGATACTGAGGTAATTTAAGGAGGCCGGAATGGATAGCCGGATGAGATCTTGAGAAAAGGATTCCACGAAAGACATTTTATACGATTAGATACCTTTAATGACCATCAAGGTCTGGTCATCAAATTGGGGTTCGCCAGCACCGAAAGAGGTGACGGCCTGGTAAAGGGCTTGGCCGATTTCTTGGGCGGGAAAATCTGAGACGGTATTCACCAGATCTAGAAGGCGGTCATACCCAAACATTTCTTGTTTTTCATTTTGGGTTTCATTAAGACCATCCGTGCCGACAACCAGCAAATCTCCGGGCTGGAAGGTCAGTTCATGATCCTGAGAGAAACTCGTGGGCAGGACACCAAGCGCTGTACCGTCAGCTTCAAGCAACCGAGCTTCACCTCTCACTGGACGATAAATGACTGGCGAGTGCCCAGCATTTGCATAGATAAGATGGCGATGGTTATACTGGCCAACGAAAACAGTCGCAAACATGTTGACATCGGTAAAGTCATCGTAGAGTTCTTCGTTAACCTCGCTGACAATATCACCGGGGGAAGGGCTGGGAGTGTCGTTTGCTTTGCTGCGGATCGCAGTACGGGTCATCGACATGAGTAAGGCCGCAGGCAATCCTTTGCCAGAAATGTCGCCTACAGCGAAGGAAAGTGGATGTCCTTTTTTCTGTTGGAAGTCGAAAAAGTCCCCCCCTACTTGCAAGGCCGGCCGGGAAGCTGCCCATAGATCCAGTCCGTTAATGTGCGGCGGTTTGCGTGGCAGGAGATTCAGTTGAACCTGATGCGCAAGCTCTAACTCGGTTTGCAGTTTCATTTGGTCGAGATTCTTTTTATAGAGCAGGACATTTTCGATCTGTGCACCAGAGTGCTCGGCCAGGGCCTGGGCCAGTTTCATGTCTGGTGACATAAAATCACCCGTTTTCTTCGTAAACCCTAAAGCGGCGGAAGGTTCATCAAGAATTCTTATGGGAACCAACAGGAAATTGACAAGGGCTTTGGTACGTAATTCTTCGCTGGACAGGTAGGGGTGACCGGTTTGCCTGGCTGAACGATACGCAAGGTCCAAATACCTGTCGTCCAGCATTTTTTCGGGATAGTGCTCTACGAAATAAGACTGCCCAGGCATTTCAAGGACTACAAAAGCGCTATCGGCTCTTACAAGTTCTGCAGTTTCTTTGGCTAGTTGCTTGAGCAGTTTCTCGATGTCAATATAATGCCGGGTTCCTTGTGTCAGATTATATATGGCCAGGAGTTGGTCTTGAGTATCAATTAATTCGGCGGTCAGACCTTCCAGGTTGGTAGAGAGACGAATGACCTGGGCGATGAGATTAGCTTCGGCAGATAAACGCGTTTGGGCGCCAGAAATTACCAGGCCAGGTAAACGGACTTCAACACGAACGTTTGAGTCGATAGGGGCACGTAACAATTGTTGTGTCAGTTCTATATCTCCAGTACTGCGAGTACGGAATTCAAACAATGGGGTTTCATTTTCTAAAACTCCAAAATAATTTGCGCCACTTGAAAACCATGCTTCAGCAATAGCTTTTATCTGGTTATGATTTCTCGTTAGAATTTGCCTGAGCATATGGGTTACGAAGCGCTGAACGACTGAACAGTTTCTTCTTCGCCTGGAAAAATTTCAAAGGCTTTATCCAAACGGGTGAGTTCAATGATCATGCGAACAGGCTGTTGAAGTTTGCAAAGCCGCAAATCCCCACCAGCCTGGCGGGCGCGCTTCATTCCAGCCACCAGGGTTGAGAGGGCTGTTGAATCGATGAAGTTCACTCCACTCAGATTGACAACGATTTGAGCCGGTTGATTTTTACTTACATCCTCTAACCAGCTTTGCACCTTAGGGGACGTCAGCGCATCAAAACGACCTGTTAACGTTAAGACCTTAATATTGTCTATAGACTTTGACTGCAAGTCCATCATTAATCCTTATTGTTTAGTTGATGCCTTTTTTATTGGTTTCCACTCTGGTTCGCCTCTACCATGCAGGTAAAGTCTTCAGAATATTCTTATATCTTCACGCCATGTACGGGTGGCAACGTAATAGGCATCCGTAATGAGAATTTCATCCAGAGCACTGTTTAAATGGTTTTGAATGTACCAAAGACCTGTAAAGCCAGGATCATACTCATTTCGTTTTTGCTGCCACTTTTCTGTAATTTTACTCGCTTCATCGGGAGAAAGCGACTTTACACCGATCAGCCTTAAGTCACCGATCAATACATTCAAAAGCTCCGGCAGACGTTGGAGACAGTTTCCTGAACCGAAAGTGCGTGCTTCGCCTAACAGGATTTGGTCGAACACTTGTGTGCTGCCCCCTGTTTTGATGTCAATCAAAAGTCCTGAACTGGCAATACTATACTTGACATTTACAAACTGCCCCACAATAGAGGCTCTTTGGGATTTGCCGTGGTTAATGCCAGATTTTGGGGTGTGAGTGGGGTGTACACCCCACTCACACCCCAAAATCTGGGGACCTCCTCGCCGATTCCCAAAGAACCACAATAGAAGAAATCAAGGTTTTTCAGAAGCGGCGGAGGCAACATTTTGATAAATGGAAAACACTTTGTCAAAGCGGGCCATTTTTATGACCTGGCTCACATCTTCCGAACAAGATGCGAGGCGCAATGCGCCACCTTTCTGGAGCGCGAAACGGTTGACATTTAGCAGAGCAGCTAACCCTGCACTCCCTAAGAAAACCGTGTCTGTAAAATCCAATATGAGATGAGCATTTTCATTTAGTAATACTTCACATGTGCCAGAAATATTAGGCGAGGTTTCGGCGTCAAACCGACGTGGGAGATGATAAACACGCCATTTGCCTACACGCTCACTCGAGGAGGTTGCGGCCTTTTTTTGGAAACCCAAACCATCCTCAATCCGCTTAATAAATTCAAAAAAATGATCGAGACGTAACATAGTTAAGACCTTCATGACTGGCTCTGGTGTTGCAGCCAGTTTTAATTCTCCACCCGCATCGCGAGCTCGCTTGGCCAACCCAACCAATGCACCAATTGCAGTACTGTCTAAGAAGGCTGTTTCTACGAGGTTGACGATGAGATGAGGGGTGGTTTCTAAGGCTTGTTGGCCTATGTGAATAATTGTTTGACTATTTCTAAAATCAACTCGACCGACAATTTTCACCACTGCGAATTTATCAATGACAATCACGTCGGCTTCAGGTATGAGGGGGGATGGGATTGGTTTGTCGCGCGTTACCCACCACTGGCGTAAAAAGAACGAGCCAAACGAAACCAGATCGACAACGTAGCGTTTCCAGAGCCGTCGAGGTTCTTGTGCAAGTCGAAAGAGCCATTCAAAGCCAATATTTTGGAGCCAAACTGGCGCGCGTTTCGTTTCACCAGCGACAAAATCAAATGTGCCTCCGACGCCGATCATCACAGGTACGCTTAACTGCCGTTTATACATGCCAATCCATTTTTCCTGTTTAGGGTTCCCAAAAGCGACTAACAAAATATCGGGGTTGGCATTCTTAATTTCATCAATGATGGATGGATCCATTTCCAAAACGGAACTTTGTGGGGGAGAAATAACTCCGACAATATTCAGACCGGGATGTTTGTCCTTCAATATCTCTGCGGCGCGGGCAGCTACACCAGGGGCGGCTCCTAAAAAGAACATGGAATACCCCTTGTGTGCACAGAATTCAGCCAGGGCAGGAACTATGTCGCCCCCGGCAACACGTTCCTCTAAATGTGTACCAAGCAACCGTGCACCCCACACCAGGGGCATTCCAACGGCAGTAGCCATTTCCGCTTCTTGTAAAAGATGTCGCAGTTCTGGGTCGGTAAGGGCTTTGACGACAAAGTCTGCGTTAACCGTCGCAATCTGGTGCGTCTTACCCGTTTTGCGCCCTATCTGAATGAACGCTTCGATGCGCGCAAGCGCCTCCTGCATATTCAGGTTATCTATTGGGGCGCATAAAATGACGACCAGCTTACGCATGGAATAACAGCTTAATAGGCACCTTTACCTGACAAGACAGGTTGAGGCAATTCATCTATGCTGGCCTTGCGGATGAGGCGACCTGCGCGGGTTATACGGGGATCATTTTTGATTTTAAAGACCACTTCATCCGCTTCATTTTCTTCCATTAACTCCGGTTTGCGAGCCTCGGCATCCACATACATGGAGCGGAATTTATAACAATCAAAAGGTTTCCCCCATTTCCCAATTCTTTCTTGTTTAATAATCACCAGCCCAGGCGAGTCAAGTTTGATAGCAATGGCAATGAGAAGAAAGAACGGGGATAAAACGATAAGGCCGATAGAACCAAGAATGACATCCAAAATCCGTTTAATGTTTGTGCGGACTTTGGTGCGGATCACCCAGGCCAGCAGGCGCAGGCGCAATCGTTGGTTGGCGCGAGTGCGTTTAAACCTGCGGTCGGAAAAGATTTCCAACATGCGCGCGGCTTCTTCATCTTCGTGCATTGAAGAATTACTTAGTAACAATAAATATCCCACCATCATGGCAAAGATGCCAAGGGGAATAAGTAAAACAGCATGGAGTGCGGCGATCATGATAGACATCCTACAAGCGTGTAAAAGGGAAGTTAGTATAACAAGGGGTGTTCTGCAATAAAAGGAAAACTTTTTTCCAATTATGAGGTAATGGTACTACTAAAAATCCAATGAAAGGACTTTGAATGTACAATATGTACCTGTCAGTTTCAATTGTGATCGATGTGGCAAGCTATGGAAATTAGGCTTGTCACCCCAAGAATTCGTGACCTTGAAGCTCAGGATTTGGAAGGGGTTGAGTCGGTTATTCATCTGGCTGCCCTCTCAAATGACCCAATAAGTGACCTTAATTCTGAATTGAAATCTTGTTGGAGAGGTTAGTCTATGATCCGAAACTTGACGATGAATTGATCGAATTTCCGGAATATTCATACTTGACCGGTTTTTCTATTATTTTCGCGGCGGGATTTGAGGGAACAATTATTGTGGACGATGTGAATTTGTTAACATGGGTTGAAGAATAGGCGTTCATTTATATTTTCAGAATGCTCTCCAACATAGCAATCACGAAGGTAGTGATGAGGCCAGACAGAAAAATAAGATAACTGATTCGTAGGAACCTGTACTTTTTGAAATGGAGTACTCTGCCCAGGTTATAAATGTCTCGCATAATTGCGCCATAGACCTGGTTATCGTCCTGACAAATGGCCCACATTTTTTCCAGGTAATCTTCTTCTTCCATGTGGGCAAATGAGGAAAAAAACAACCAATCGGGATATTTTGGATCATATCGGGGCGGGCGAACGGTGGGCATCACGGCCAACAACGCAAAAATCACCGATATAAGGATGGTGAGGGCAAGGGCTACTGCCCAATAGGTCAGGTGGACGGTCAAAATGTCGCGAATGGTGATGGTGAGGATTAATGCCTCGATGCCGAATAGCAAACTGGCTTTTTGATCGGCCATCTGGCTTAATTGAACATGATGTTGTTGGGTGGTACGAAGCATTTGATCAATCGCTACGCGGGCTTTAATGGGGTGGTCAGG
>DATDOR010000335.1:0-8301 GCA_035293165.1 Anaerolineales bacterium
GGGAACGATGGTGGTGAGGATGATCGTGTCTGTGCGTCCGGTCGGGTCAGTGAGGTCGCGGGAGTCAGTACCGAGAATGAGGATGTTGGTGCGGACGGGGAGGAGGAGGTAGATCGCCAGGAGAATGATCCCAGCGAGGAGGACGGTCAAACATCCCCGGATGAGTGCTTTGCGGCGATTCCGTTGGGGTGGGCGGGTGATGGGGATGGGCTGGTAGGCATCTAGCGGCCAGCCTTCTCCGGGGAGGCGGGTAGGGGTGGGTTGGGTTTCAGCGAGATGATCGGGGAGGGACATGGGCTAGTCACACCAGGAGATCGATTCTACGATTGTATGTGGAATTTCAAGAATAGGAAAGTCAGGGTCACTCCGTTGATTGAAGGATCTCACCATCAAAACCTCATCATTGGAGAAATAAACATCCAACTGGAGAGAACGTTGAATTGAGGGAAGCGAATCAGGGTCAGGTATGGGCATAATCAATGTAGCCGTTTCTTCGGAGAGCCTCTTTGGATCCACATCCAAAAACGCACAGCGCGGTAAACCGCCCCCAATTGCCTGCGGGAGAACAGGGTAAACACTCTCGGCATAAAATAATGTTGCGATCAAAACTAAAAACGGGACACCGCCATTTATCAATAGCCAACGGTAAATCTTGGATAAACTGACAAAAAATTTGTCCTCCATTGGTGGGAGAAGAATGATCGCGATTAAAAATCCGAAGGTCAGAATTTGTTCGATGCTCTCCAAAGCTGAACCGATAAGGTTTTTTTCTAACTCTTCACGCTGAAAGAAAAGACCTAAAAAAACACCAATAATCCCCAAAAGGATGATAGACCGCAACCCTTTATGCCACCCTTGAGTTAATTCATCGAATGGTTTCAACAGCCAGGAATCCTCCCAATTGATTTTTATCACCCTTTTCAAAACCATCCACACGATATAAATTAAGATACCTGTGCTGACCACTACGGGGCCAAATGCAAAAGTGAGAAAAAAGCCATAAAACAGTAGTAACAAGAGGTTCCGAATAATTCGCCAAATTCCTGTGGCACCTTTTCCAACAAGAATTTGCCATTCATCGAGGATAAATTTTCGGAATCTTCTCCCAAGAAAATAAGCCAGCGCGCCAACAACCATAGGTAGAAACCCGGCCACGAAGTACTGCAAATTTAGCGCAGACAATAATCCTAATCCAAGTCGCCAGGAGTTAATCGCCCAAACAAAATAGCCAAAAGCGTAAATTGCTCCCAAGGTAATAAGAAACCCATCCCGCAATGAACCAATTTCTCCCAGGAGATCGTTCAACCATATTGGGAAGATAATTTTTTCAGGTTTATGATCGTCGTTTGAGGACATGCTATGTCAAGGCTAGAGAGATAGAGTGGGGCGCGATTGAAAATGATTATACTCCTGCACATCGGATTTTCTCTCACTGGGATCGCTAATCTTTATCGTTTCCCCACGACCCACAAAATCAACGCCGCCTGCACTACAGCCAGCCCTCCCACCCAGAGGAATGTATCCTGCCAGAAACGTTGGGGGAACAAACGAATGAAGGTATCCGAGTAAAGAAATGTCCAGGTGCCGGGGGCGAAAAAGACGTTGTGGAAGAACACGAAAAAGACGCCAAATGCCGCAACCACAAACAGGACGACGACGCCCACGAACCCTATGGTGATCCATGCCCCGCGCGTGAGGGCAATTTTGTACGGATCGAGCCACCCGCCCAGCCAGGCCCAAATCCCTACGCCAATGACGACGATCAGCGCTAGCAACCATACCCGCATGGTCCAGTCTACAACCACTTTCACATCGGTCATGTGGCTGAGTTCTCGGTCGTTGTAGATGCGCGTGCCATCTTCAAAGCGTTGGGGCTCGAAGAAGTCAATGGTGTCGTTACTGAGGAGATAAGCCATCGAGACTTTCGACCATTTGAGCCGGTCTTCCAGGGTGAACCCGTAGGAGTCATTTGGGAAGTTGGGGGTACGGTATTCGATTTCGAGGAAGAGCGGGGTGAAGAGCAGACGAACCGCGGTGAGGATGAGCGCAAAAGGGAGGAAAATGGTGACGAGCCAGGATAGGATGGATTGGAGAGGAGTTGGAAGGGTCATGTTAATTGTCAATTGTTAATGGATAATGGTCAGTGATCAATTGATAATTAAACGTTGATCATTGACCCTTGATCATTATTTGAGGTCTTCTGTCCCGCCCGATAAAATGAAACTCAATACCAGCCCATTCGTCAGCCATTCGATGGGGGTGTGATCGTCGGTGAAGACGGTTTGTGAGTCTGGAGTGGGTTGGAGGTTTTCGGCGAGGACGGTCATGGCGCGGAGGAGGAGGGGGTGGACGGTGGGGTCAGCCAGGAGACGGGCCAGGTTGGCGGTGAAGTTGTCGAAGGTGGTGGGCTGTTTGGTGGCGTAGACGATGGAGTTGAAGGTGGCGGGGATGTCCATCACGTAGACGGAGGGGAAAATGGTGCTAATCGTGCCCACCAACCCGTCCACGAGGCGGCGGTCGTTGGGGGCGCGACCCACGTTGATGGTCATCGCTCCGCCGGGGGTCAGGTGGTTGTAGACGGTTTGAAAGAATTCCTGTGTGGTGAGGTGCGGGGGGATGTAGGGGACACGGTAGGCGTCTACGGAGATGATGGTGTACAGCCGGTCACTGTGGGCAAGTCCCCAACGGCCATCTTCCGCGAGGGCGTTGAGGTTGGGGAGGGTCATGCCGAAGTATTTGCGGCCAACTTCGATGATAGCGGGGTCAATTTCCCAACCGTCTATGGGGATGGGGCCGAAAACGGCGGTGGCTTGACGGGCAGTGGTGCCGCCCGCGAGGCCGATGATTCCGAGAGCCCGCACCTGATCGGGGTTGAAATCGGCGTTGAAGAATGGGGCGGGGAGGACTTGTTCCCACGGGCCGCCGTAGAAGAGTTCGGTGGGGTGGTAGATGGAATGAATCCCCTGGCCTTCGTTAAGCCGGAGCAGGGTGAAGCCATTGCTTTCGAGGACTTCGATGTAGTTGTAGGCAGACTGGGTTTCGTAGACCTGGCCTTCGGTGGTTTTGATGGGCAGGCGTCCGACGAGGAGGTAGAGGGCGATCAGCGCGAGGGGCATCCACGACAGGGTGAGGGCCGCACGCGGGCTGCTCGTGTAACCTAAACCCACGAGGGCCAGGATCAACAGCGTCAGGGAAAAGATGAGGAAGGTGGCGGCCACCCCCACGAGCGGGATCAGAATCAGCACCGGCAGGAATGTTCCAATAAATGATCCCAGGGTGGAGATGGCGTAAATACGGCCCGCGATGGTTCCGGCCTCGGATGTCCGTTTTACCGCCAGACGGATGGCAAAGGGGGAGATGCAACCAAGCAGGGTGATGGGGACGATGAAGAGAACGAGTACGCCGAGGAAAGAACCCGCCAGCACGCCAAAGTCGAGGGTGTCAAAGGCGGTAGCGGCAAAGGGGAGGACGGGTTTGGCGAGCAAGGGAACCAGTCCGGCGGTGAACGCACCCCAGGCCAGGATGCCGAAAAACGTGCGGGGGTAGGGGGAGCGATCTGCCCAGCGCCCGCCGAGGAAGTATCCGGCAGTGAGGTAGATCAAGATCAGACCGATGATGCTGGCCCAGACGAGTGTGCTGCTTCCGAAAACGGGGGCAAGCAGGTGGGAGGCAGTCAGTTCGACTGCGAGGGTGGTCATCCCAGAGACGAAGACTGTGATGTAGAGGAGACGGAGGGACAAGATGGAGACTAGAGATTGCAGTTTAGGAATTTGTAATACTGTGATTTTATCATATGCGTGGGGGTGTACACCCCCACGCATACATTTTTGGTTCTTTAGGAATCGGCGGGGAGGTCGCCAGATTTTGGGGTGTGAGTGGGGTGTACACCCCACTCACACCCCAAAATCTGGCATTAACCACGGCAAATCCCAAAGAGCCCATACATTTTTTTCGGCTATCCTGCTACTCTGGGCTGAGTAGTTACGTTTCACAAAACATTCCATTTAGGGTTATATTGTGTGCAGAGGAACCTCAATGACCGACAAACCATCGCTTGATACCAAAAAACCATTTGGTAAACCCCCATTTGACGATCTGGTCGAAGCCCACAGCGCGGAAATCTACCGCTATCTGTGGCGTATGATCTACGATACTGCCGACGCTGAAGACTGTCTGCAAGAGACATTTTTCCGGGTGCTGCGCGCCTACCCCCGCCTGCCCGCCAATTCCAACTTCCGGGCTTATCTCTACAAAGTCGCCACCAACGTCGCCCGCACCCACGCCAGCAGGCGCAACCAGCACAACCACCGCCACACCGCCCTGACTGAGATAGAACCCGCCCCCGGCCTCTCCCCTGCCGAGCAGGCCGCCGAAAACGAACTTCTCACCGCCGTTTTTGCCGCTGTCAACGCCCTCCCGCACAAACAGCGCGCCGCCTTCATGATGCGCCAATATCAGGATATGGACTACCCCGAAATTGCGGCTGCCCTCGAAACCAGCGAAGATTCCGCTCGCGCCAATGTCTACCAGGCACTTAAGAAATTGCGAGAACAATTTGCAGAATGAGTTATTTTTAACGCAAAGACGCTAAGGTGCAAAGACCGCAAAGTGTTTTAGAACTCAAGGTGCGACGCACTTTGGCAGGTTCTTAGGCCGAAATACCGGGCAAACTCTGCATTATAGCCAGACTCAAGTGCGTCGCACCTGTCCCTAAGATAGTTTTCAGATACTCTTATACCGGTGAAAAATATCCAAGAGAAAATGACATGATGAATGAAAAACTTCCCCCCCAACTGGAATACGCCCTCAACCGCCTCTACGCGAACCCCGACCCCGCCGCCGTTGCCTGCGCGCAAGAGAAACTCTCCCTGACCCTCGCGGAGGAACATACCGCGCCCCTCTATTATGATCTCATCCCCGACACCCCCATCGGCTCCGTTTACATCGCCGCGAACGACAAAGGCCTGGTCTCCGTAGACTTTGGCATCTCGCCCGATGAATTCCTGGCCCTCATCGAAAAACATCACGGCCAACGTCCCACCCGCGCCTCGGAAAAACTCTCCCATCTCAAATCTCAAATCTCCGACTACTTGAACGGCAGAGTCACCAAACTTTCTATTCCCTTCGACATCTCCTCCCTCACCCCCTTCCAACAGCAAGTTCTCCTCGCCGCTCTCCAAATCCCGCGCGGCCAGGTCTACACCTACGCCGACATCGCCCGCAAGATCGGGAATCCAAAAGCCGTCCGTGCAGTGGGGCAAGCCCTTGGACGCAACCCTGTCCCCATCGTCATCCCATGCCACCGCGTCATCGCCGCCAACGGCAAACTCGGCGGCTACTCAGGCGGGGGCGGGCTGGCGACCAAAAGGAAGTTGCTTATGTTGGAAGGGGCCATGATGGCATAATGCGTTACAATAGGGGCGGTAATCCGAATTTCTCTTAAAATCCACACTGGGAGCTTGCCATGCACAATGTCAAACTGATCTTCAACCCCGCCTCCGACCGGGGGCGTTCGGGCCAGAAAGCCTCCGACCTGCAAGCTATCGTCGAAAAACTCGGCGGCGCGGACTGGGCGGGAACCGATTACCCCGGCCATGCCACCGAAATCGCCCATCAAGCGGCTGAGGAGGGGTATGAAACGATTGTCGCGATGGGTGGAGACGGAACCGCACACGAAGTCGTCAACGGATTGATGCGCGTCCCCGAAGAAAAACGCCCGAAGATGGGCGTCGTCCCCATTGGATCGGGCAATGACTTTGCGTACTCCTCCGGCATCCTCCTTGACAACCCCCAAGAAGCCATGGCCCGCGTCTTCACCGGCACGCCCTCCCCGGTGGACATCGGCAGAATTACGGATGGAAACGGCCGCGCACAATATTGGGACAACTCCGCCGGATTTCTGTTCGATGCCGCCGTCAATATCCAAAGCCGTAAGATCACCCGCATCTATGGCTTTTTGATGTATTTGACTGCAACCATCAAAAGCATCATCGAAAACTACGACCCCACGCACATGAAATTCACCGTGGATGGCGAGACTTTTGAAAAAGACTTACTTATGTTCACCGTCGGGAACGGCCCACGCGAAGGGGGTGGATTCATGGTCACACCCAACGCGAAGAACAACGATGGGATATTCGACTACCTGATGGTGGACCCCATATCCCGCCCGATGATGTTCCGTTTGCTTCCGGAAGTGATGGCAGGCCAACACGAAAAATACCCCTTTGTCAAAATCCGGCAGTGTAAAAAACTGGAATTTGAAGCCAACCGCGCCGTACCCATCCACCTGGACGGTGAGCTTTGGGCGCCCTACGAAGCGGACGTGCGAAAGGTGACGATCGAGATGATTCCTGGCGCAATTCAACTCCTAAAGTAATGCCCAAATCCCAAACCCCCGAAGAATGGTGGTTACGCGTACTGACAGGTAACGATCCCGACCTGCCCATTCGCGAATTCCGCGGCCTTTGGCGCTGGTTGCCCAGCGGCCCGCGCTGCCAGTTCTGCAACGCCCCCTACCACGGCATAGGCGCGCCCCTCATGCGGCTCATGGGCAAAGGGCCTTCCCGCCTCAGTCCGCATCTTTGCCAGCAGTGCCAGAGTTATGCCAGCCAGCAGCTCGGCGGCGCAGAAGTCGAGTTGACCATGCTCTTCGCCGACGTGCGCGGTTCGACCAGACTGGCCGAAAAAATGCCTCCTATCGAATTCAGTAAACTCATCAGCCGGTATTTTGCCGTTGCTTCCGAAATTCTCGCCCAAAACTTTGCCTTGATTGACCGCTTTGTCGGCGATCAGGTGGTGGGATATTTTGTGCCCGGATTCGCGGGCGCGGATCACGCCCGGAAAGCTATCCGATCCGCCCGCGAAATTCTGCGCCTGACCGGGCACGGTGACCTGTCAGGGAACGAAGTTCCCTCCGGGCCATGGATTCCGGTCGGGATCGGCGTCCACACCGGGATTGCCTTCGTCGGCTCGGTGGGTGCGGAAGGTCAGGCGACAGACATCACCGCGCTGGGTGACGCGCCGAATACAGCCGCGCGGTTTTCGTCCGCAGCGAAAGCGGGGGAAATTTTGGTCAGTGAAGAAGCATTATCACAGGCGGGTTTGCCATCGGACGATCTAGAAGCTCATAGTCTGGAACTCAAAGGAAAGAGTCAGCCCGTAAAGGTGTATGTGCTAAAATAACTTCATGAAAATCACCGAGAGGTGCACCCAACAGGGTGACGAAACCCTCTTTATCTGCGATTACTCCCCACCCAAATCCGGCGGCCCGGAAACCTGGGAACCTGCCAAACACCTGAACGCCGAATACATCTGCGTCGCCTACAACCCTGGCAAGGCCGTGCGCGTCAACTCCGCCGCGCTGGCCTACACCATCAAACAAGAAACCGGGCGGGATGCCATCTTCAACCTGTCCCCACGGGACATGAACAAACTCGCCCTCCAAAGCCTGCTCCTCGGTGCGCAACTGCTTGGCCTGAACAATGTGTTGGTGTTGCAAGGCGACCCGTTCACCCCAAAACAGCTAGCCAATGTCAAAGACGTGAGCGACTTTACCTCGACGGGTTTGATGCAAGCCATCGCAAAGATGAACGAGGGGCTGGATTACAAAGGTCTGAAACTCGACTCGCCCACCAGCTTTTGCATCGGCGCGACGATGGACCTGGGACGGGGTATCGAACATGAAGCCAGCCTCGCCCACCGCAAAGTACAGGCGGGCGCGCAATTCTTCCTCACCCAGCCTGTTTTCAGTCCGGCTACCATTCACCAAATTTTAGAAACCTATGAAACCACCGCCGGGTACGCCCTCACCCAACCCATCTTTTGGGGTGTGCAAATCTTCGTCCAGGGCGGGGTGATTTTCAGCAGTGTCCCGGAGCGCATCCGCACCGATCTTGAAAAGGGGCGCGATGGGGTGGAGATTGCGCTGGAGACGCTGGCAGCTTTCCGGGAGGCGGGGATCAACCGGTTCTATTTGATTCCACCGATTTTGAAGGGTGGGGGTAGGGATTATGAGGCAGCGCAGAAGATGTTACTGGCAGTTCGTGCATAGAAAAAGTGAAATAGACCTTCATATTAATCTTTTCCCTGGTAAAATACCCCCCATGATGAACCCCATCATCCCCCTCACCCCTCAGGAATACCCGGCTGCTGCTATCGAGGCGGCTGTGGAAATGTCCGCAGTCGCCGCCGTGACTCCCCCTTAATTTTCGCCGGGCGTTTTCGCGTATTCATATCCTCAACCTTTTATCGCCCGGCATTGATCCGGGCGAATTTTTTGAAGGGACGTGCAAACTAAGA
>DATDOR010000336.1:0-3793 GCA_035293165.1 Anaerolineales bacterium
CGAGCAAAATCACCCGCGACAAAATGGCCCTCATGGCTGCCGAAAACCTGATCGCCGGGCTAAAGGGGGAGCGGCTGCCGAATTGTGTGAATCCGGAGGTGTATAAGTGATCGGTGGGGTGGTGTTTAAGACTTGTATTGATGGTATACGCAATTACAAAAGATTTTCCCGATGCGGAAAAATACGGGCTGGTCTCGCAAATGCGCCGGGCAGCGGTTTCTATTCCCGCTAATGTCGCTGAAGGTTACAAAAGACACGGACTCCAGGATAAAATTCGTTTTTATAAGGTAATGGACCCGAAGGTGCGAATGTATTGCAATGCCCCGAAAAAAATCGCAAATGAAGAGGACATTTTAATTTCGGTTCGTGCTCCGGTTGGGCCGACAAACATAAACTCGCAAAAATCCTGCATAGGTCGCGGTCTTGCAGCTATCCGAGCAGAAAACGGTTCAGACACCAAGTATTTACTTTATTTCTTACGTTATTACGAACCGAAACTTGCACAATTGAGCAAAGGCTCTACGTTCGATGCCATTGGAAAAGACGATTTAGCAAAAATACCCATTCCCCTTCCTCCCCTCCCCGAACAGCAGCGTATCGCCGCCATCCTGGACAAAGCCGACCGGGTGCACCGCCTCCGCCGCTACGCCCGCGTCTTGCAGCGCTACGAACGGCTGCGCGCCCAACAGCGCGACTCCGGGCGCCAGACGGAAATGTTGTTTGGGAGTTTGCTTGCCCTGAGCTTTAGTGAGAGGTCGGAGCAGACGTTTGTGTGAAATTAGCCGGATATGAGCTTTAAGTGATTAACTGAAAGAAATTTAAAAAGTGTTCCGAAAAAAGGGGTGTGGTGGGGGTGGCCACCCCCACCACACCCCTTTTTTTTAGAAGTCTTTTTCAAGCTACTTTCGGCCAATTACTTAATATTGAGGAGGTAGAAAAAAGATGGAAATTGAAGTAAAAAAATTTAAGGGAGTTGCGGTGGTCAACCTGTCGGGCAGTCTCGATCAAGATACCTACGAACGAGTCAATGAGACATTACAGGAATTATCCACACCGGGGAAGGATATCATAATGGACTTGACCGGTGTAAAATTCGTGTCGAGTAGTGGGTTCCGCATCCTTTTCCAAACACAAAAAGCGTTAGCAGAAAAGAATCGCAAACTGATCCTGGTGGGGCTTAACGAAAGAATATGGAACGCCCTCGACCTGGTCGGCTTATCCGGCAGTTTCAACATTCTCGATACTACGAGTGAGGCCTTAAGAACCCTTCCATATTCTGATCTGCCCGAAGACCCCACTACGGACGCGCCCCCTCCCAAGGATTAAAAAAGGGTAACAACTCAGGCTGAGGTAGAGGAATCTCCGAAAAAAAGGTGTGCATTGGAGTGTACACCCCAACGCACACCTTTTTTCGGTTACTTCTTACTTTGGCTGAGTAGTTACAAGGAAAATAATATACAGGCTAAAGCCTGTGAATTCCCCTATAGGAGTATATATGCCCCGTTTCATTCCAGCCCCAGAGAAAATCCAACAAGCCCGCAAACTGATCCAAAAAGCCCGTGACTTGCCCGTCCCTGCACACGCAGGCCGGTCAGACTTTTCCTACGTCGCCCAGGTCAAAGCGTATTTGGAGCAGGCGCGTGATCTGGTTAAATTCATCCCAAGAACGCCGAGCGCCACCGCCGAACTCAAAGAGCAGGTCAAAAAAGTATTCGAAGAAGCAGATCAGGCCGATCGGGAACTCTTGCATTCTTCATAAACTATCATTTCTCCCTCACAAACCTCCCCCTTGCGGGCAAGGGATTCCTGACCGGGCCAACTGCCGCTACGGGCCGGGGTGGATGTACCTGTACAAGTATGGCCTTGTCGGTGGCAGCAACCTCGAAATCATCGGGCGCACGGATTTGGGGGATTGGGTGCTGATCCAGGCGATTGGCGGGATGATGTTTTCCATGAGTTGGAAAGCAAGATAGGGGAGTAAACGACCTACAAGTCATTCAACAAAAATGCACCCCTCATCCAGAAGAGGGGTGCATTTGATTTAGAAAATTTGTTGCGCTTTATTGAGATTCGGCGAGCAGTTCTGCTGCAGTCGTATCCAAATCAGCCAGCAAAGCATCAATTTCCGCTTCGTCGGCCGCGGCCATGATGGCGTTGAAGGATTCAGAAATGGCACCGCGCACAGCACCCCAGGAGGCCAGGTTGGGTTCGGCTTCACCATATTGGCTCAGGTCAAGCCCGGTGGCGTAGATGGGGTTTGCAGCAATGTAATCACCCAGGTATTGATCCGTTGTTGACTGGGAGGGGAAGTAGGCACTGAAGGTAATCCACTCCGCCTGAACTTCAGGGGAGGTGAAGTACTTGAGCCAGATCCACGCGGCGAGGTTGGCCTCAGGACCTTGATCGATCACGCCAATCAGTTGGCCGAAGGCATTGATCGCCAGCTTCCCATCTGGGCCGGGGAAGGCCACCAAACCCCAGTCATCTTCATTCCCGGCATCCGTAAAGGCAGTTGCCTGGAAAGGAATCCCGGCGGTGGAACTGATCGCAAACAACGCCTGCCGCCCGGCGAATTCAGGGTTGGGGAACCCTTCGGTGGTGTACCAACACCCACTGTCCCTGAGGTCTTTCAGGAACAAAGCGACCGCTTTCATCTGGTCGGTGTTCATGGTGTAGGTGTCACCTGCATCGTTCAGGAAACTGCCGTCGAACGCAAACAGCCAGGCAGCCACATCCGAGGCCCCAATGCCGCGCGTCACAAGTCCGCCCGTACCATCGTTGTCAGGATTGTCGTCCGCGTTGTTGGCAGCGGCAGCAGCGCAAGCCTGCTCTTTGAATTCCTCAGCGGTTGCAGGAGGCGCTGAAAAGCCCAATTCCTGTGCCCAGGTGTTGTCGTAGAAAAGCACATTGGCGGATTGGTGGATGGGCATCCCGATCTGAGTCCCATCGGCCAATTGCCCAGAGTCAAGGTTAGACGTGTAGATAGCGGCTAATTCATCTGTGCTTAAGCCGAACATCGGATCGTTGATGAATGAGTTCAAATCTGCGACAGCACCCGCCCCATACCAGGTGGCAATTGCGTTGGGGAAGCCGGGTGTGACGTTGGGAAGTTCACCGGTGGCAATGGCGGCGTTGACCGCGTTTTGCAAGTCGCCCTGGTTGCCCTGATCCACCGCTTCGACCGTGATGCCCCATTCATTGGAAGCATTAAAGTCGGCGACAATTTTGGTTAACCCTTCGGCAGCAGAACCAGCGCCCCACACGTGCCAGAAGACAACGGTTTGCCCGGTGGGGTCAACGGCGAGTTCGGGTTCAGGTTCTTCCGTCGGTTCCGGTTCAGGCGTGGGTTCTTCCGTTGGCTCTTCCATGACCTCAGTTGGTTCTTCTATCACTTCGGTAGGCTCTTCCATGACCTCAGTCGGTTCTTCCATTGGTTCGGTGGCTGCCGGTTCCTCAGTCGGGGTAGCGGATGGTTGACACGCGCCCAAAACGAAGGCAAAAATAAGGAAGAGGGACAAAAATAGGGATATGAGTTTTTTCGACATTTTTCTTCTCCTTTTGGAATTAGTTAGAAAGACAATTGATTTTATTGAGTATATTCTTGTGTATTGGTGATCTTCGACCTCCTTTTGGATGATCAGCATATTATGAAATGCTCCCGCTGGATTGTCAAATCCGGTGAATCTGGCGATCCAACTGGAGCAACTCGATGATTATAACCCACTCAGAATTATTCCTTGTTAAGTCTTCGTTAATGGTTCTTTGGGAATCGGCGGGGAGGTCCCCAGATTTT
>DATDOR010000337.1:0-6117 GCA_035293165.1 Anaerolineales bacterium
TCCCTATGTCACCTCTCCTCCGTCTCTGGGGCCGCCTTCCTATCCCGCAACGTTTGCGCTGGGCGATTGTTTCTCTCTTCGTCCCCAAATTTGCTGTTGGGGTGGTGGGTGTGATCCTGAATGAGCAAAACGAAATCCTCCTCTTTCGCCACACCTACCGGGGCAGCCGGTATCCCTGGGGGTTGCCCAGCGGGTGGCTTGATCCGCGTGAACACCCGGCCAGGGGTATCGTCCGGGAAGTCTGCGAAGAAACCGGCCTGGAAGTGCGTGTCGTTCGCCCACTCCTTGTCGAAAACGCTCTTCTTGTTCCACGGGTGGATTTGATCTTTTTGTGTGAATGGGTTGGCGAAGAGTTCCGCCCTTCGCTGGAAGTTGACGCGATGCAGTTTTTTGGACTGGGTGCCCTTCCCCCAATGATGCCCGCACAATATGATATGATCGCGAAAATTTATGATATGCTGGTACAGGAAAACCATGCTCAACTTTGACTCCCTCACTAAAGACCCCAACCTGCTCAAAAAAGTCCTGATCTTAAGTTCACCTTCCGCCACCCCCGCACCGAATTCACCGCCCAAATCGCCTCTGCCCCTGTCAATTCTTCCACGCGAATCACTTGCTCGGTAACGATTCCCTTCTCCAACAATTCTGCGCGGAATGTTCCCGGGAGCAACCCACACGTAACCGGCGGGGTATAACACTGTTCCCCTAACTGGATCACCACATTCGAGGCGGTAAACTCCGTCACTTCCCCGCGCTCATTCCATAGCAGCACCTCATCAAAGCCAGAACAGGCTGCGTGGGCCTGATCATAAATCTGACGGTGTGTGGTTTTATGGAACAGGAAGATGTCTGTTGATGAGATGGGGGAAGGAGCCAGGGCGGCGGACAGGCAGGGGGGGTGAGTAGAAAAGGGGAAAAGGGGAAAAGGAGAAGAGGAGATGGGGTGGGTTTCTAGGGAGATTTTCCCGGTTGAGTCGAGAAGGAGACGAATTTTGTGCGGGGTAGTCAGAAACGCGGTGATTTCTACCAGTTTGGTGCGAATGTTATCCTCGTGGAATGGAAAATCAAAAAACTCCGCCGAATCCTGCAGACGGGCGAGATGGCGTTTGAGGAGGAAGAAGCCCTGTTCAGGCGTCCAGAGCAGGCTTTCGAGGAGGTCAAACGTGGGGCGACGCACGACCAGCACGCGGGTTTTGAGCAGACATTCCCCATATTCATCAGCCGGATCAGAATCCCACACAATCCCACTGCCCGTGCCGTATTCCGCCTGTCCGGTCTGGGTATCCACGACGACCGTGCGGATTGCGACGTTGAACTGCGCCCGCATCGGGCGACCGCGGCGGCCAGGAGCGATGAACCCAATCGCGCCCGTGTACACCCCGCGCGGTTCCGGTTCCAGCTCCCGGATGATCTTCATCGTGCGGATTTTCGGCGCGCCGGTGATCGACGCGCAGGGGAACAGTGCGGTGAATATCTCCGGCAAGGAGGCCCGCGTTCGACATTCCACTGTTGAAGTCATTTGCAACACAGTCGGGTAGTGTTCAATCTCGTACAGCCGGGGAACATGTACGCTGCCAATCTCTGCGATCCGCCCCATGTCGTTGCGAACCATGTCCACGATCATGACGTTTTCGGCGCGGTTTTTCTCGGAGTGGTACAGCCAGTCGGCGTTGACCTGGTCTTCGGCCAGGGTACGCCCGCGCGGGGCGGTGCCTTTCATCGGTTTGGAGCGGAGCAGATCGCCGTCGAGTTCAAAAAACAGTTCGGGGGAGGTGGAGCAAATGGCGTGCCGCCCGGTGTGGATGTAAGCGGCATAGTGGGTTTGTTGGGATTGTACGAGTTGGAGGAAGAAGGAAAAGGGGTCGGCGTCGAATCGTGTGTGCATCCGCATCGTGTAGTTGACCTGGTAGGTATTTCCGGCGGCGATGTGGGCTTTGATTTGGGCGATGGCAGCATGGTAGGCGGGTTCGGGAAGAGACAGGGAGAAAAGGGGATAAGGGGAAGGGGAGAAAGAAGAATTGTCAATTGTCAATGGTGAATGGTCAATTGACAATTGATCATTGGGTTCGGGAAATAATCCAAACCACAACAACGGCAGCCCCTCCACAGATGGATGTGTAACCATCGCTCGGTCAAATGCGGAGGCGGCTTCGTAGGCGAGGAATCCGGCTGCCCAGAGAGATTGTTCCTTGACGGCGCGGTCAATTTTTTCCAGCGCGGGGAGGATGTCTGCGAGGGTGTGGACTTCGAGGATGCGGACAGGGTAGGTGAATTCCAGCCAGCGTTGGGTGGCGTAGTCGTGGAGGAGGAGGGATAAGTGCATCGGCGGGTATTGTCCCACAACCCGCAGAAAAATCCAGGTGGGGTGAAATTTTTGCGTCCATATTAACTCAACATGGCGTGGTCATCTATAAATTCCCCATATCCAAATTGTCTCTCTGTTACTTGTGGCGAGCATGGTTCCCTCCGGATTAAAAGTTCCACGATCCGATGGAATATTATCCATGTCTCCCAAATCTGCTAAAAATGTCCCTGTTCTATCACCCCCTTCATCTCCTCTCCTCCCAATTCGCCTTTAGCCATTCAAACTTCAACCGAAAACCCTCCGGATCCGCCCGAAGATTGAACGTTTCAACTTCAGGCAGGGTTTCCTCGAAATACGCCTCATGTGCGGGTGGAACCTCGAAGGTCAGGTCAATGTCCAGGGTACTCTCTTTCGCGGCTAACAGAAGAAGGGACGAACCCCCGACGAGATAAATCGTCCCCGGGTGGTGGTAACATTTCCCCAACTCTTCCAAAAATTCCAAAAGCTTGCGCGCATCAACTGTGGACATGTTGTTTTTCCAAACTCAGTTGTGCCAGAAAAAGGTTGATGACCGATTGGTAGGTACTCCACCAATCAAAACCGGTTTCTGATTTGAACCGGTCTGCCAGGGCACGCAAACCTGGCTCGCCAAAATACACTTCGGGAACGGGCAACCCAAAATCCGTTTTACCAAAGTAATCGGGAAGGAAAGGAAATTTGCCTAAGTAAATGCTCAAGGTACTTTGCCACATCCTTTGCAAATAGACTGCAGCAGTATACATGTGCCGCAAAGTGGTAGCAGAACCCGCATCAAGCGTTAAAACCAACTCTTGGACAAGGGAAGCATATTCTGGATGGCGCAGAAAAAGGGGAATCAACGCCTCGCGAAAACGGGACTGTGGGTGACAGGCAAGCGAAGTAATCAGGGTTCGTGGCGCTATGGATTCAGAGCGAACCCGAGATACTGCGCGTAAATAACGCACGCCAAGCATCTCCAGTGATGCCACCAACTGTGCGTTTTCAGGAGACTGAACCGTCATATCCAATGATTATAACCGCTCATACACCACCCCCACTTACTATGTTCAAATACTTCTCCCGATTCGCCCCCCGCGCAATCTTCCCACTGCTCGTCTTCAACAGCCACTCCCTCTCGACCAGTTCCACCACGCGCAGGGCCACTGCCGTTCCCTTTGTCACCCGTACGCGGATTTCGTCGGCGATGCGCTGGCGTTCGGCGGGGTCGGTCACGTCCGTTTCGGCGATCAGCACCACCTCTTCCGTCCCGGTTTGCTCGTCATACACCCCAAACGCCACCACCCGCCCTGGATACACCCCCTCCACCTCGTTCGCCAGATACTCCAGGTCTTGTGGGTACACATTTTTCCCCCCCACAATGATCAAATCCTTCTTCCGTCCTGTGATGTACACCTCCCCATCCGCCAGATACCCCAAATCTCCTGTTAGATACCAGCCCTCGTGAAACGCCTGCGCGGTCGCTTCAGGGCGATTGAAATAGCCCGTCAACATACAATTCGACCGCAACGCGATCTCGCCAATGACCCGGTCAGGGAGGGGATTCCGGGCGTCGTCCAGCACCCGCACTTCCACGTTCTCCAACGGACGCCCGGCGGAGAGCATCGTCAGCGAGGGGACCCCATCCGGAGCCGGGAAGGCGCGTCGGTCCCCTACAAAGGACGCCAGCCCGATCACATCCTCGGTGGGAGGTGCATCAACCCCGCCCTGTGAGACGGCAAACACATTCTCCGCCATCGCGTAACACGTCGCCAGCGCGGACGAACGCAAGCCGTAGGGGGCGAATTTTTCCCGGAACATCCGGTGACTCTCGACGTGCATCGGCTCCGAACAATTGATCACCGCCCGCAATGACGACAAATCCACCCCTTCCAGATGCCGGTCGCGGGTTTTCTGCGCGCAGAAGTGGTATGCGAAATTTGGCAGCCAGGTCAACGTCCCCCGATATTGGCTCACCGCTTGCATCAGCCGGTACGGGGCGCGCACCCAGTCGAACGGGGACATCAACACGAGCGGGACGCCGAGCAAAATGGGCATCAGAAAACCAGCAATCAACCCCATGTCGTGGTACAGAGGCAGCCAGCTCACGATCACGTCATCAGAATTGAGACGGATGGCCTTGCGATAACTTTCAAGTTGGTTGGATACGGCCTGGTGAGAGAGGGCTACACCTTTTTGCAGGCCGGTGGTGCCAGAGGAGTGTTGGAGCAGGACGATGTCGGAGGGAGTTCGCTGCCACCCGGCGTAATCAGGAATCGAAATGTCCGCCGGGGGGAGGATGCCTGAGGTGAGAAGAATTCTGGGCAAGGGGCGTTCCTCGCGGGCTTTTTCCGCTTCCTCAGCAAATTCCGGGGCGGTAATCACGGCTGCAGGGGCGGCGACCTTGAATAGAGCGGCAAGGGACTTCCTGTAGTGTTCGGGGGAGAGTTTTTCGGTGAGGTAGGGGAGGATGGAGGGAATGGCTCCATGAAGAATTGCACCGAAAAAGGCATTGAGCAGGTCTGTGCCGTGATCGAGGATAAGGACGATCACTTCGCCGGGCTGGATGCCCACGCGGGCAAACGTGGCTGCGTACCCCTGGGCGCCTTCGATCAAATAGCGGTAGGTGATGGGTTGGTCGGGGTCCCGCGCAAAGAGCAGGTGAACGGCGACTTGATCCGGGGTATGGGTGAGGTGATGGTGGAGGGTTTGGGGGAAGGTTTTCATTGCCGCTTTCGGATCACTTCCACCAACTCCCCCAACGTATCAAACGTCTCCACCGTCAACTCCGTATCGTCAATATGTACGCCGAAGGTATCTTCGATGAAGAGGGCGAGGTCAACGAGGTGGAAGGAGTCGACGAGGCCGCTGGAGATGAGGGGTTCGTCAGAGGTGAGGGAGCGGTTGGGTTGTTTGAGAATGTCTTTGGCGATGTAGGCGGCGAGTTTGGGGGTGATGAAATCGGTCATTTTCGCACCTTTGTTGGTACACAGAAGGCACAGAGGACACAGATGGAAATTTTATTTTTCCTTCTGTTTATTCTGTGTTATCTGTGTACCATTAGTTCTCAGGATAATAAGGCTGCAAGGTTTGCCGGATCAAGTCCAGCACTTGCAGGCCAGTGAAGCTGCGGCGGTCCCAGGCTTCGATGATGAGATAGTTTCCGCCAGGGCGTTCGGGGTCGAGACCGTGTTGAGGGAGGTGCTGGATGGCAGCCCAGAAATTCCATAAGGGAACGTCGTAGTCATACGCGACCTGGGCGATGCTCTGGTTGATGCTCCAGTCGCCTTCGACGTTGTCACCTTTGGTGGAGAGGATGGGGATGATGCCTTCGGCGAGGAGGATATCCACGATCTGGCGCAGGTAGGCTTCGTGGGAGGCGGTGGCGTTGGCGCTCCAGTTCGTGCCGAGGTTGATGAACATCAAACCGGGTTGGTAGATGCGGATTTCGCAGGCGAGGGGTGTTTCGCCGGTTTCGCAGGCGTCCGGGTCCGCCCAGGCGGGGGAAAGGGCGGAGGCGACGCTGAGGCCGTTTTGGGTGCAGTAGCTTTGGCGTCCGAAAGAGTCGCTGCGAGCGAAGAAGTCTATCGTTTCTTGAAGATATTCGTACCCCGCGCCAAGGTAGTAGCGGTCGGTGCTGTAGATACCCAGGAAGACGGGGGGTTCGCTTTGGCAGTCGCCAAGGGTAGTGAAAGCGTAGGGATTTTTACCCTGTGCTTGTCCATCCAGAAAGACCGGGATCATGTTCGGGTTGAGGGTGGGGGCAATGGGCCAGGTGCGCCATTGGCGGGGGAGGG
>DATDOR010000338.1:0-4124 GCA_035293165.1 Anaerolineales bacterium
CATGAGCCTATCCGATCAAGGTTCAATTGTAAAAGTTCAACTTTTGCTGTTTAAAGCAATTTGCTCGCTGATTGCACAAAAGTTACGCTAAAGAACCTGATTTCATAAATTGGGAACATCTCGTAAACCTGCTATAATCAATGAGTTCCATCTATTTCGTAAATTACAGTTTTGCATCCTTATTCATGTCTAAGAAAAGAGTTACTCCTGAGCTTCGAAAATTAATCCGAAACTTCATCATTGAATTGGTGGTTTATGGAGTCTTGGTGGTGGGATATTTTCTCGTGGTGCTGCGTCTATTGACAGGCACTTTGACTACGCTTTTTATAGAAAAACCCGTCTTCTATGCGGTGATTGCCCTTTTACTGATCGTTTTGCAGGGGGTTTTGCTGGATTGGGTCACCTCGTTTTTGTTAGATCAAATTAAATTGGAAAGACTGGAATAAGCACGATGGAGTTTCCAGTTGCTGGTGTTACCGTTAACCCTGTGCTATTGGCTGGGGTTGGCTTTCTGGTGGGAGTCCTGGGTGGATTCTTCGGCGTAGGCGGCGGGTTTCTCGCTGCGCCGATGATGTTCTGGCTCGGCGTTCCGATCAATTTTGTTGTTGGAACGGACCTTGCGCACATGACCGGGAAGTCCATCGTCGCAGCCCGCCGCCACCGTGCGCTAGGCCACATTGACATCAAGCTGGGGATCTTAATGGTGGCTGGTACGGTGATTGGCGTTGAAATTGGCGCACGGATTATCGAAGCCCTGAAAGGCACGGGATCGCTTGAAATCGTAATCGGCGTTACGTATATCGTTATTCTCCTTGCGATCAGTACCTTTACAGCCTGGGAAAGCATTCGCGCGCTCCGCATGATCCAGAAAGACCAGATGGCTGTTAAAGATGCGCTGGGCTTCAAAGGATTCGCTCACGGTTTGAATCGGATTAAAATTCCTCCCTTGATCGCTTTGCCTGCTTCCGGGATTGATTCCATATCGATCTGGCCTGTGATTGGCGTAGGCTTGATCACCGGGTTATTAGCAGGTGCACTCGGCGTGGGCGGCGGGTTTATCCGTATGCCGATGTTGATATATGCATTAGGCATTCCTACCCACATTGCCATTGGCACCGATTTGTTCGAGATTATGATCTCCGCTGGTTACGGAACCCTGACCCATGCCCTCAAAGGCAATGTAGACGTGATGATGGCGCTCGTCATGCATACCGGAGCCGCGCTTGGCGCACAAATTGGTGCAGTCTCCACTCGTTTTTTTGTTGGTCCTCGCATTCGTCTGTTTTTTTCGGTCTTGCCCCTGATTGGTGCAATCATGGTCATGCTCAGACTTTTTTCTGGCGGAACCCTGCGCTTCTAACCTGACAAGATATCCAAAATGAACATTCTGATTTTTGTCGCCAGCCTCCCTTATTCAAAACCTGCGATTTCTTTTGGAGGAAAGATCGCGAGGTTGACAAACTCCAGAGTCACGCTGTTGAGCGCTGGGATATATCAAAAAGATCGAGACAAAAGTGAAACGCTTCTTTCTGATGCGAAAGATTTGTTGCACGATGATGTGGAAGTGGAAACGCGTTTTCACGCTGCTCCTCCTGCAAAGGCTATTCTGCAAGAAGTCGAAGCCAAAAACTATGATTTGGTCGTAGTACGGGCGAGGAAAGCGATCCGCTACCGCCAGCGGTTGAGAGGTAAAGTAGGACGCACAATCGCCAACGAAGCCCCTATTCCGGTGTTGATCATCAAGCAAAAACGCGCCACACTCAAACGGATTCTCATTTGCACCGGGGGCACCCATTATGCCCTCAAAGTGGTCGAAATGGGCGCGGAACTCGCCCGCGCTGCCCAGGCAGAAGTCACCCTTTTACACATCACCAACGCCGTTCCCACCATGTACACCGGCCTGGATGCCGTTGAGGAGACCTTGCCCGAACTTCTGCAAACCCAAACGCTGATCGCCCAACACCTGCGCGAGGCTGCCGAGCTATTGGACAGTCATAGCGTCAAAGCGCAATTGGAAATCCGGCGAGGCGAAGTGGCTACTGAACTTCTTCAGGAGGCCGATGAGGGGAATTATGACCTGATTATAATCGGGGCGACGCGCGGAGCCTTGCGGTCTTGGTTTTTGGGCAGTGTAACACGCGAAATCGTCAACCACGCGAAGTGCCCGGTATTGGTCGTCCGCGGCCCGTACCCTGGTGAGGATTGATCCCGTTTGCAAATGGTTGCTCACCCTGGCCAGGTCAAAAATCCCGTACTTTTGGCATACATTCCTATTTGAAGGGGGCGTGTTACAATGCACAAATCAACCAAAAACCAAAAAAATTGTCTGTTTTCCCTGGCTGGCATCTGATCAATATCCGATGCCAGTCTTTGCGAGTATCAGATGAATTATAAGGAGTAAATTATGTCCAAAACCAAAAAAGAAACCATCATCAGCCCTTACGGCGGCAAACTGGTCAACCGGATGGTCACCGGCGACGAGCGGGAAGAACTGCTCGCCCGCGCGACCACCTACCCATCCATTCAGATTTCCCAGCGCGCCCTGTGCGACCTGGAACTATTCGCAACCGGAGGCTTTTCCCCGCTCGACCGTTTCATGGGCCGTGCCGATTACCAGCGAGTGCTCACCGAAATGCGTCTGTCCAACGGCACCCTGTTCCCGATCCCCATCACCCTCACCATCAATAAAGAAGAATTGCCCACCCGCGCGGAATGGCTGGCCCTGCGTGACTCACGCAACAACCTGATCGCCATTATGCGGATGGAAGAGTTCTATCGCTGGGACCCCACCATGGAAGCCCGCCTGGCTTATGGTTCCACCGATCACCGCCACCCGATGGTCTCGGAAATGATAAGGTGGGGTGATTTCTGCGTGTCCGGCGAACTAAAAGTGCTCAACCTCCCCAAATATTTTGACTTCGTTGATTTGCGCCGCGCACCCGCCGAAGTCCGTTCCATCCTCAACGAGATGGGGCACACCAACGTCGTTGCCTTCCAGACCCGCAACCCGATGCACCGCATCCACGAAGAACTGACCAAGCGCGCCGCCGAGGAAGTGGGCGGCAGCCTGCTCATTCACCCGGTTGTCGGCATGACCAGACCTGGCGACGTGGATCATTACACCCGTGTTCGTGTGTACAAAGCCTTATATGCCAGCTACTATGAACACAACCGCACCGCCCTAAGTCTGCTTCCGCTCGCCATGCGCATGGCCGGCCCGCGCGAAGCCCTCTGGCACGCCATCATCCGCCGCAACTTTGGGGCCAACCACTTCATCGTCGGGCGCGACCACGCAGGTCCCGGTAACGACAGCAATGGCAAACCGTTCTACGGCCCCTACGAAGCCCAGGAATTTATGAAACTCTACGAAGAAGAGATCGGCGTCAAAATGGTGCCCTTCCAGGCGCTTTCCTACCTCGCCGACGAAGAACGCTACGTCGAATCCGACAAAGCCCCCGCAGATGCCAAAGTCTTCTCCATTTCTGGCACCCAGGTGCGCGAAGACTATCTCGCCAAAGGCAAACTTCTACCTGAATGGTTCACCCGCAAAGAAACCGCCGAAATTCTTCAACAGGTTCACCCCCCTCGGCACAAATCCGGCTTCGTTCTCTGGTTCACCGGCCTGTCCGGCTCTGGCAAATCCACGACTGCCGAAGTCCTCACCTCCCTCCTGCTGGAACGCGGCCGCTCCCTGACCGTTCTCGACGGCGATGTTGTCCGCACGCACCTCTCCAAGGGCCTGGGTTTCTCCGCCGAAGACCGGGACACGAATATTCTCCGCATCGGCTTTGTGGCAGGTGAAATTGCCCGCGCCGGGGGTACCGTCATCACCGCCGCCATCAGCCCCTACCGCAAAACCCGTAACGAAGCCCGCAAAATGGTCGGCGAAAACTTCATCGAAGTTTTCGTGGACACCCCCCTCGAAGTGTGCGAAGCCCGCGACATCAAGGGTCTGTACGCCAAAGCCCGCCGCGGCGAAATCAAAGGCTTCACCGGCATTGACGACCCCTACGAAGCCCCGGTCAGCGCGGAAATCACCCTGAACACCGTTGACCACACCCCCGAAGAAAACGCCTACCTCATCGTGGACTGGCTCGTCGAACGCGGCTACCTGCTCCCCGAAC
>DATDOR010000339.1:0-16926 GCA_035293165.1 Anaerolineales bacterium
GAGAGCCCCCCGAAAAAAGGTATGTGTGGGGGTGTACACCCCCACACATACCTTTTTTCGGGTGTTCATACTACTGTTGACCAAAACGTTTATTTGCGTTTTTTCCCACCATCTTTGATCACCAGACTGAGAACCACACTCACGATACTGATCACCAGCGCCCCCAGGAATGCAGGCCAGAATCCCTGTAGGGTGAAGCCAATGTTGAAAAATCCAGCTACCCACTGGGTCAAATAAAGCATGACGGTGTTCAGGATCAACGTACCCAGGCCGAGGGTAAGGACGATCAAGGGGCAGGTGAGAAAGACCAACAAGGGGCGCACCAGCGCGTTGAGCAGACCGAAGATCAAAGCCAGCCAGATGAACGAGAGCCAATCCCCGCTCGCCAGGTCAACACCGGGCACAAGCCATACGGCGATATAAAGGGCGATCGCGTTGATCACCCAGCGGATAATAAATTTGTTCATGGAAACTCCTTCGCAATTTCGGACTCATTTTGAATTTTGCATTTTGTCTGGAATCAATAACGCAATTCGGAAGAAGAAAGTTTCAACCAGCTCAGATCGGGTTATACTTTATTTTGACAATGCCCACACCCACGCTCCCCCACAAGATCGCCCCTAAAATTACCCGGCAAATCACTCCACACATCCCGTTGGCTGCTTACCGTCGCCTAATCCCGCGCAACCCGATTGGCTTTTTTTATCATACGGTTTCAGACGTTCCCCTTCCACATGTCAGGCATTTATACCCTTATAAATCTGCTGCCGAATTTGAGCAAGATATCCTCTACCTGAAACAGCATTTTACGCTAATTGGATATCCGATGCTCGAGGAACTTTCAAAGATCCAGAAGCAAAGCACACGCCTCCCCACCCTACCCTCAAAGGCTGCGTTCCTCTCGTTTGATGATGGTTTTTCCGAATGTTATACTGTCGTCCGCTCCATTTTGCTCAAACACAATATCCCGTGCATTTTTTTCCTCACCACAGATTGGATTGACAACCAGGCTATGTACTACCGGGGAAAAATGTCCCTTGTTATCGAAACCCTGGCATTGCTCAACGTGGAAAAACAAACTGCTGCGTTACGAAGAATCAACGCAGCATTTAAATTGGAACTGGTTGACCTTTCGACTTTCTCGGCCTGGATCCTTCGTCACCAACGGAGCGAAGAGCCCCTGGT
Organism: Anaerolineales bacterium; assembly: GCA_035293165.1. GTDB lineage: Bacteria > Chloroflexota > Anaerolineae > Anaerolineales > JABWBV01 > JABWBV01. Next base: position 1,186 of record DATDOR010000339.1, read on the forward strand.
CGACTGGGTTTGTGATTTGCTCGAATTGGATGTAAAAGATTATCTTTACACCAACCACCCTTTTCTCACTCGCACACAAATTGCACAAATGCAATCGGAAGGTTTCGTTTTTGGCGCACACACCCGTCGCCATCCCAAACTTAGTACAGTTTCTCAAGAAGAACAAACCGCTGAAATCGTTGAATCCTGCCGCATCGTCAGTGAAATTACCGGTAAGGATCAGGTTCCTTTTGCTTTTCCTTTTTCCGGGAGTGGTGTAGATCGGGATTTCCTCGCCGAACTGCGTACACAAAACCCCTTCATCGGACCGATCTTTGACACCCAAAAACTGCGCCTTGACCGCCCGTTTATCTTTCACCGTATTTGGGCGGACAAACCAGTGCCTGGTATTCCTCCAGAAGAAAACATCGCCTATTGGCTGCATGACGCATACGTGCGCGAAGTGAATAGAACGCAATCGTAAAGGGTGGTGATTCACGAATATCACGGGTGAAGAGAACGAACCTGATCCGACTTTATTTTTGGCTGGCTACGCTGGAGGGGGTGCTTTCCTTTCTGTTTTTGCTGCTCATTCCAGGTGACACGAAAAAGACCATTTTGTTTGGCCTGTCCCCCGCTCGTTTGTTCATGAGTACCGGGTTGCTCGTCGCGGTTTGCGGGGCTGGTTGGGTTGCCTGGAAAGTTCAGCGTTCAGACCTTTTTGCTGAAGGGCTGATAAGTCGTTTGCAAGGAATACTGCAAAAGAAATATCATTGGCAGCTATGGATGGGGGCGTCAACTGTCGGAACTTTCCTGGGACTCTCTCTATTGCAAGCAGTGAATCACCCTGCAACAGAAGCTGTCCGCCCTTATCTGATCCGGTTGGCTCCTTTGGTGATTTGGGGAACTTTATTGAGCGCGCAGACGCTTGTACTTGCGCCCCTTCTACATTTCAAGACGGATCACCACATCCAAAAACAATACTTATACCTCCTGGCTGGCGTTGTAGCGTTTGGGATATTCGGCCTCCTGACAGGCGTCATAGCCGTGACCCGGATCGGGATTCTCCCCCCACGCAATAGCTGGGGCGCGGGATGGGGTGATCCGGGGGTTCCCATATTGAGCGGCCAGAGTTTTTTGGTAATTGGGATTGGGCTTATTTGTTGGGGGTTTTTCGCGTGGGCGCGACGTTTACGACTGGGTTGGTTTGAGGCTTCTTTTTCTAAAGGCGATTGGATCATCGTTTTGCTGATCTGGGGATTAGCTGCTATCTCTTGGTCGAACGTATCCTTCGAGACAAACTGGTTTGCCCCTACTCCGCGCCCCCCAAATTTCGAGCGCTTCCCTTACTCGGACGCGGCATTGCACGATGTCACCGCGCAAAACCTTCTGGCTGGGGAGGGGCTTCGCTGGGGGACGTACCGGATCCCCCGCCGGCCGTTGTATGCACTCCTGCTCGCGGCATTCCACGCGCTGGTTGGGCAAGAATATGATCGGGTGATCCAACTCCAGGTTGTCCTGCTCGCTTTGTTTCCGGTAGTCGTCTATCTTTTGGGGACGGCGTTGCATCATCGCGTTTCAGGAATTGTCGGGGCTGGGTTGATTATCTTTCGGGAGATCAATGCGATTAGCCTGTCCGACACGATTAACGTATCCCACTCCAAACTCATGATGAGCGATCTGCCTGCTGCGCTGTTGGTTTGTACATTTACCCTGCTTTGTGTGTTGTGGCTGCAAAAGACGGAGCAGCACCGGGCCTGGCCTTTGATCGGTGGGGGTGTTTTGGGGTTGACCATGCTTGTACGGACACAGGTGTTTTTGTTGATGTTTGTCCCCCTCGCCGTAAACGGGTGGATATGCCTGAGAGGCGGCCAAATACGGCGTTGGGTTCGGAGTACCGGGTGGATGTGTGTCGGGGTGTTCCTCGCCATTTCCCCCTGGCTCTGGCGCAACTGGCAACTGACAGGCGGCCTCGCCTTTGAAGAAACAGAAGCACAACTCGGCTTAATCGCAAGCCGGTTGTCTCCTTCACCAGACGCGTTTCCGCTGAATTTGCTACCTGGTGAGAACGAAGCCGAGTATGCCAACCGCATGACCCACCAGGCCGTTCAGTTTTTTCTCGCGCATCCGGGGGATGTTGCCACCCTGATTTTGTCCAATTTCACCCGCAGTCAGGTGTCCACAGTACTGATGCTGCCTGCTTCGTTCGTGGATGAAACTGCACAGGAATTCGTCCGGCGGGTAGGATATTGGTTCAAATGGGAAGGGCCTTTTCGGCAGGACACCCTATTGCCAATATTCTTAAATTTAGGGCTGGTTGCGTTGGGTTTGGGCACGAGTTGGGTACGGGAAAAAGGTGTGGGGTTGCTCCCGTTGGGGATTCTGCTCGTTTACAGTTTGAGCAATGCCCTTGCGACGATTTCTGGCTGGCGGTTTATGCTCCCCGCAGACTGGGTAGGAATTCTCTATTTTAGCATCGGGTTGGTTCAACTTTGTTTTTTTCTGGGAAGCGTACCCTTTCCAACATTCGATCCTGGAAGTGTCGAGTTAACTGTTTCTGAGAAGCACGCTACGAATGCACCCGTTTCGCGCAAAGCTATGATGGGGTTCGCGTTAGGTATTTTCCTGATTGGGGGTTCGCTCCCTATCGCAGAACGGATCATCCCAACACGCTACCCTTCGATCTCGAAATCTGAAACCGTCGCTTTTTTGACGGCTCACAACCAGTGGGGACGTTTGCCAGGAGAAATCAGGCTTCAAGCGGAAAACACACTCGCAGACCCGGACAGTGCTGTCTTATGGGGGCGAGCGCTCTACCCGCGTTACTTCCCGGCTGGGCAGGGGGAAGCAGGTGGAGGCTGGCCCGCTGCGAATCCACGAACCTGTGAACGGCTGGCATTTCACATTATCGGGGAGCAGGATATTGACATCTTCATCCCCCAAGCCCGAATGCCCACATTCCCCAACGCGACCGATGTCTTGGTAATAGGTTTTCCTGGCGAAAATGTTGTGGAGGCTGTGCTGGTCATTCCCATCGGAGCGCCATCCGTTTCAACACTGGTGACCTCCCAATCCCCGTCCAACTGCCCGCCGTAATTACTGTACCAACAAATTCACCAGATCGCCCCCATACGTTAAAGCCAGCCAGGTGAGCAGCACAATCAGCAGCACCAAAACGGCCAGTGCCATCACCCAAACCCCCACCACCTTTACCGAATCCTTTGGCTTGATGCCGCCCACCTTGCCTGTTTGCCCATTGACCAATACATGAAACTCCTGCTCTTTGTAATGGTATGTGCCCACCCAAATAGGCAGCAACACATGTTTATACGTCATCCCCGTCCAGTTCCCCGCCCCGATCTGGACGTCTTTCTTCTCCCGGCCCGGCTCAATCATTCCGTACATCCGGCGTCGAACTTCGCGCATCACCTTTTCGCGTGCAAGGAGCGATGCGTCGGACATGGAACGGTCATAAGAAAGTGTCGGCCACCCTGCCAGATGTCCCGGCTCGAACTGCACGACATCTTTCAAGTTGAATGGCTCAATGCTGGCAATTTCTTTATTCTTGAGGGCGGTCACGCCGGAAACCAATACATCGTCAAAAAACTCAGAATGAACCCCCGTGCGGTATTCCCACCGGCTATTTCGCTGGTCGTACCCTTCCCGCACCTGACAGGACCATTTGGCTTCAATGGCTCCATCGAACGTCCAAAATGGGTAATATGCCGGGCGAAGTTCCAACCCTTTTGCGTTTTCGCCCAGATCATCCGGTGCAAAAAGCCCTTTATTCAACCACTCCCGCGCCCGTTTTACCGCCTCCTTTTCTTTCATTTTATACAACGCAACCACTTGCGGGTCCAGCAATTCGCGGATTTCTTTTGAGTCCACCAGGTGATTGTGCCCACAATATGGACACTGCCCACTCTTTTGAACCGACTCCATCACCGTTACCGCCCCGCACTTCTCACATTCCACCCGGTGTTGGGTCGCAGCCCAGGTATGGGCATGCGGACTATCCATCACCCCAACCATCGGAGCCTCGGCACTATCGGCGGCCAGAATTTCTTCGGTGGTGATCGTGTTGCCACAGGATTCACAATATAAACGATTCTGTTCGGGGTCAAAATACATGCGCCAGCCACAGTTCGGGCATTCAAATATTTCAGTTTGTGCTTCGAGATATTCTTCACTGGAAGATTCGTCGTAGCCGTATATTTCCTCATCCCTGTCTGCGTCCGTTTCCTGATCGGGAGCGGACTCCACACCTGGCTGTGTGGAGTCACGGATCCCATGCCGGGGAACTTGCGCGGGCGGGGTGTCCGTTCCCAGTTTCTCGTTCAGGCGTGCCAATCCCTTTCGGGCGGAGTCCAGGGTTGGGTTACAGGCTAATGCGCGTTCCAGGTATTCGCGCTGCTCGTGCAAATCATCCGTCGTTGCGGATAACCAAAGCCAGGGCCGGTAATCTTTCGGATTGGCAATGGTCGCGCGGTTCAGTAAACGTTGGGCAACCCTACGCCGCCCATCTTTTGCCGCGTTAATTCCTTCACGCACCAGGATTTCATATTCGTTTTGACTGATTCGATTGGGTTGGGGCGAACTGGTCGGGTACATGACCAAAGTTTATCCGCTGTGCTCTTGCAGCCAGCGATTAGCCTGGATGGCAGCCGCCGCTCCCATCCCAGCAGAAGTGACGACCTGGCGGAAGTGGGGGTCAGCGGCTTCTCCGGCAGCGAACACGCCCGGAATGTTGGTCTCCATGAGCATGTTGGTGCGAATGTAGCCCGCTTCGTCCATCTCAAGCTGCCCCTGAAAGATTTCGGTGTTCGGCGTGTGGCCGATGAAGATGAAGACGCCATCAATTTCTTTGGCCTTGATTTCGCCAGATTTCAGGTTCTTTAGCTCGACGTTTTGCACTTCACCATTGCCTCGAATATCCTCGATGACGGTGTCAAAGACAAAATTCATTTTGGGATTTTCTTCTGCCCGCTTTTTCAGAAGGACACCGGCGCGCAATTCATCGCGGCGGTGAACCACGGTGACAGAATTGGCATACCGGGTGAGAAAATCCCCTTCCTCAAGCGCGCTATCTCCGCCCCCCACAACAATTACATCCTTGCCTTTGAAAAACCAGCCATCACACGTGCCACAGTACGAAACGCCGCGTCCGGTAAATTCCACTTCGCCTGGAACTTCCAGCTTTCGCGGGGTAGCGCCAGTGGCGATGATTACGGTTTCGGCTTCATAGATCGCGTTATAGCCTTTAACGCGGAAAGGCTGCTGGGAGAAGTCAGCTTCAATGGCGGTATCGAATTCAAGAACTGCCCCAAAGCGTTCGGCCTGTTTCTGGAAGAGTTCGACCAGTTCCGGTCCGCCGACTCCGTCCGGGAATCCGGGGTAGTTTTCCACCGCGTGAGTGATGGCCACCTGCCCGCCGATTTGCAGCCCAGTCAAAACCAGGGGTTGAAGTTCGGCGCGGGCAGCGTATAGCGCCGCAGAGAGTCCCGTGGGACCTCCGCCTAAAATTAAGACTTTGTATGGCCCTTTGGTTTCCAGGTCTTCATCATCGAAGTTGAAAGAATTCAGATTTAAGGTCATGGTTGTCCCTTTGAAAGTTATGGTATGGTGCAATCGTTTTTTAGATGTTGAAACGGCACTTTTGTTACAAATTCACTGTTAAAGATGCCCTGTCCTTTGTGAATTTTACCTCACAAGCCCGGTTTCAGTGATGATATTAACGAGTTATTGATATAATGTCCGTCGTAACTGCTCAGGACAAGCCTTCATCCTGCATCACGCCAGGGGGAACTGATCCCAATCATGGTCGCCCTTCCCCAAAAGCCATCCCTCTTGCGGAATAGCCACCCCAGCTCGAATCATGGGCGTTGCAGTTTTCGTCTGCTTAAATCCCAGCGCAACGAAAACCTGTTGAAATTCACGCACACTGCTGGCCGCCTGGACATACGTCACCTTTCGCTCGCGCAGTTGATGAGTCGCATACGCCAACAGCACCCGAATGATGTCATCTTTCGGGTCGGCAAACATATCCGAAATCAACCCGGCATTACGCTCAGGCGGGCGCGTCTGGCGGAAGATCACAAATCCACATGCCTGCCCATTTCTCTGTGCGATGACCCGCTGGTGCTCCGCGTGAGGTTGCCGTGCAAACTTCCAATTGAGATACTCGGAATCCCGCCGGACCAATGCACTGAACTTCCCCGATACCCGCGCCCAAAGATCATCCACCTCGGGACCAAACTGCTGTACAGGGATCAGTTCCACCCCTCCGGCGGGAAGGATGAACAGACCCCGATCGCGGCGGGCGTCCCGCGCGGTGAGCAGCCCTGCGCCCAGGTGGTGTAGCCCCGCCCCGCGCAGGAGAATCTCCGGCAGTTTTGTCCTTTTTGCAAGTGTTTGCAGCACCGACTCCGGCTCGTGATGGATGATTTTCGTGAACACCGGCACGGGTGGGAGCGGTTGAAGCCCGATGTTCGATTTGATGTGGGCGGCGGACGCAGCCATACTCAGGCTCATGAAAATATCGTTTCCGGCGTTGTTGGCCTGTTGCAAACGCGTTCCCAACCCTTGCCCGCGATACTCGGGCAAGACGAAAAAGTCTACCCCCCACCCGACGCGATATTCCTTCCCATGTACGACCAGCGGTTCGACCAATGCACAGCTCTGCCCGACGACGCGGTCACCGTCAACGGCGATCCAGATGGGGAGGTCATTCCCGCGCAAAAACGGGTTGTGCTCAAACTCCCATTCCCAGCGTTCGGGGAACTTGGACTGCCAGCGATCAGGATAGGCGAGACGTAGGAAGTCGAAAAGGGCGGGTTTATCGGCAAGGGTCGCCTGCCGGATGTGGAGTTCACTCATAGGGACATGTTTCGGGCACGGAGACTTCTTCCAGGCGGACGATTTTCCAGCGGCCTTGATCGTCATGAAGGGCTGCAAAGTCTTGGGCTAATGCAGTGAAGTCGGGCAGGTCTTCACGGAGGTAAACGCTGTACCGCCCGCCATTTTTGCGGAGGACAAAGGCAACGAGTTGGTAGCGGGCAAAGCGTGCATCACAGAGCAAGGCGGCGTGGGCATCGTCAATTTTATGGCCGAAGAGTTCGATCATGAACACCGCAGGGTTGTGAGCATAAACGTATTCGGCAAAGGGTTTTGCACGGTTGCCACGCGGGGGAGCGAGCGCGGCCAGGGTTAGATCCGTTAACCCGTCCCCGGCCAGGGTGTTCATCCCCGCGAAATACGGGGTGATGCCTGAGTCCAGGATCGTGACGAACCATTCATCATGCAGGGATTCATAGGCGTTAAGCGTTTCGGCTATCGTCAGCGCGGAGGATTGTTGTTGGTTGTATTCATCCGTGAAATTGGCAAAACCGTTGAGGGTCGTCCGGTACGTATTAAACCACCCCGCAGTGTATAGGGTGAGCGTCTCGACGATGAGAAAAAGGGCAACGGTTCGGGGACCAAACTTTTTTGGCTCGCTTAAAAATTGAAGCCACGAGCGGGTGATCAAAGCGAATGCCATACCTGCCAGAATGAACATTTGGGGCATGATGTGCATGAAGAAGCGGGAGGCGAAATTTTGCACCAGGGTTGTCCGCGAGTAAACGAATAAAAGCGTGCCAAGTTGCAGTCCAGCCAGCCCTAATGTGGCCCAGTCTGCAAGGGTGAACCGGGATTTTGATTCAAGGCGTAACAATGGAATGGCGAAAAGAATAAGGATGGGGGTCAACGCCAATAACAATCCGGCTAAGGGAAAATCATCCAGAAAAATGAACGCATAATCCAGAAATTCCCGGCTCATCAGCCCGCCCCAGAGAATATTTTCGGACAGTTTGACAAGCTGCGGGCCAGTCACCAGCGCGCCGAAATAAACCAGGCGAAAGAGCGTGTAGAGGATGGTACTACCCACAAATACTACGCCCGCCATCAGCCAGCGACGCCGGTTCGATTTCCATTCCACCAGTAGCCCGGTAAGCAAGGCAAGAAAGCCCAGTACCAGCCCTTCGGTGCGCGTGAACGCGGTGAGAATCCCCAACCCGGCCACCGCGAAGGGTAATCTCCGGGCCGAAGCATCGTTCCCACCGCGTAATGCCAGCCAAAAAACCAACAGCAACAACGCGCTGGTCGCGGCGAACATTTGTGTCTCCAACGACGCCCAGGTGTGGACCGCCGCGAAAGGATGCACGGCAAATAATAAGGGCGGGATAAGGGCGATCACGCGCTGCCCGGTCAAAAGCAGGAGGTGGAGATAACTTGTCAGAAGCAGGGTGACGACGGATATGAACCCCAACCCCTGCGCGGCCCGAACCGGGTCGAGATTTAACTTCATCGCAAGGGCAATGGCAAGCACTTCGAGAAAGTTGGAATAGCCCTCCGTTCTTTCTGGGGAAGCGGGTTCCCAGGTCAGCCCAAATCCTTCAGCCAGATTTTTGGAGTACCGGAAAGAAATCCAGGCATCGTCAATGACAAAAATGCCAATGTGCCGGGTCACGAAAAGGACGATAATGATCAAGCCCAACACTACCGGCAAATCAATCCCCCAACGCCAGCGCGCCTGCCCGGCCCGGAATGGCATACCTGTTCCAGATAAACGGTCGAAATAATCCGTAAACTGTCGCTGCACACGCTGTTCCACTTCCACCAGCCCGGCGCTGAACGGGCGCAGAAAAAGCACCGCCTGCACGCAGAGCAGCATTCCCCAACCCAAAAGGGGAGCCAGACGCACGCCCCAGGCTTGCAGGAATTCGTTCGGCGTCGTTACGATGCTCAAAAATACAAATAACCCACCCCCCGCTCCAGTCAATCCAACCAACAAAACAACCACTCCCATCCATTCGGATTTCAAAGCTGCTTCCAGGCGAAGGCCGAGTCGCTTTCCCCATGCTTGATTCCGGTAACTGCGGATGGCCATCCCCATCCACACGCCGGTTGCAAGAACCAAACCGGCCAGCAATCCAAACCGTGCCCGTGATAGGCCAAACAGCCAGGCATTTTTCGGATCACCCGGAATGAGTAGCAAACCGATCACGCTGGCAATGCCCTCCAGGCAGGCCAGTGTAGAGTAGACTTGTAATCGGCAGGGGTTAGTCTTTAAGTTGAACTCAGGAAACTTCATAGAAGACAACACCGAAGCGCATAAACCTTATAAACCTTTGTGTATTATCACACAACCACTTTGAGATCGGTTAAGATCATCCGGCTCTCCAATCTCAAATCTCCACTTATTACCACCCTCCATGCCCATCCAAATCCACTCCTCCTTCCCTTCCCAATTCAGGGATCGTCGTGGATTACATGAAAAACGCGCTCCCGAAACCGGGCCATCATAAAATTTACTTTGACTTTGGCACAGCCGGTACAGACGCCCCCTACGAACCCTACCAGATACAAGCGGACGAGATCATGCGCGCCGCCGGATACCGCCCCGGCCTGTGGATGACACAAAAATTCCCCGGCGCGGATCACAATGAAATGGCCTGGCGTGAATGCGTGCATATTCCCCTGGAATTCCTCCTCGGAAAGTCGTCATAAATTTCCTTTAAGGTTATATAATAGAGGCATTCCTTCAGGATATCCTCAAGGAATCATTCCCCTTATTCCCTTTTTATACAGGAGGTTGCCATGTCTTACAGTTTAGGCATTGATGTTTCTCGCTATCAGGAAAAGGTTGACTGGAATCGCGCCCGCGCTGCCGAAGTTAAATTCGTTTTCATCCGCGCGATGAACGGTAACTTTGCGGACTCAGCCTTTCCAGGCCATTGGAGCGGGGCTAAATCTGCTGGCTTGTTGCGCGGCGTTTACCATTACTACCGTGAAGGCTCAGAATTTGATCCCAAGACCCAAGCCAAAAAATTATATGATCTTATCAAAAGCACCGGCGACATGGGTGAACTTCCTCCTGCGCTGGACATTGAGGAACTCAACAATCCCTCGCTCTCAGCCAGCAAAATCAAGGTCTGCCTGGAAGAACTCGAAAAACTCTTTGGCCGGAAGCCGCTCGTCTACACCCGTGCAACCGTTTGGAATCCAAAAATCGGTAAAGTCACCTGGGCTTCCCAATATCCCCTGTGGGTCGCCCACTACACGGTTGCGGGTTGGAGCGACGATCACATGCGGCGCATCCTGGCCACCCAACCCACCCTCCCCTCCCCCTGGAGCCAATGGGACATCTGGCAGGTTTCCGATAAAGTCCCTGCCAGCAACTACGGCGTCAGCGGAAACACCGTTGACCTCGACTTCGCCACCCCAGAAACCCTCCAGCGCCTCTCTGGAAAATCCGTCCCAACCGGCGCCGGAACCGTCAGCACCGGGACGACCCAACCCCCCACAGGGACCGGAACAAGCACCGGTTCAGGCGCCATCACCCCGCCCCCTACCGGCGGCGATCCCTTTGACACCAAACCGCTTCCTGCCGTCACCGCCACCCTGTCCGTCAAAGTGTTGACCGGAGCGTTGAACCTCCGCAGAAATACCCAAACCTCTGGCGGCGTCCCCAGCGGCCCGACCAACGGCTCCCTGCCCAAAAATGCCGTCCGCAACGTCCTTGAAGTGGCCCGCATCGAAGATCGCATCTGGGCCAGAATTGGTCCCGAACAATGGCTCGTCGTCGAGAAACGCGACGGAACCCAATACGCAGAATTTGTGAACTGAACTCACAAAAAACTCCTGGTGAATTCACCAGGAGTTTTTTCTGTCGGCTCAATTGCATACGCTACCTCAACCATGTTCCACTCATATCCTCCCTGAGTTCTCGCTACAATCATCCGGTGGGCAGACCTGTCCTCAAACCGGTACACTTGGGTGTGATGCGTCGTTTGGTAGCATATATTGTGGGTTTTGGGTGGCTCTTTTTCGTGAATGGGAAAATGAAGCATTCGAGAATCCCCCAAAGCAAGCTATAATTTCCTCATGGACTGGCGAAATCACATCTCCACTGACCCCCAGATATACGATGGCAAGCCTTGTATCAAAGGAACCTACATCCTGGTGTCTACGATTTTGGATAACCTGGCGGCAGGGATGAGTTCGGATGCCATTTTGCAAAGCTACCCATCTTTGACCTGCGATGCGATTGATGCGGCAATGTTTTATGAAGCAGATTTGGCACGGGATAATTTGGATTTACTGGAAACGAATTATGTTTCATACATGGCAGGACTGTATGGTGAAATTTGGGAAGGGGTGGATACGGATGAGTATTTGGCTGGTGAGCGGGACGAATGGACGTTATAATAGCCAATAAAGCCAGAGAATCCGCTAAAAATGCGTCCGTTTGAATTCATCATCCCCAAACGTCCCGTCTCACAACAAACCCGGCGCAGAGAAAACCTTCGAGCCTGGAAAGCTTATGTTCGATCTGTTGCCGAATCTTATTGGAGTGATGAATATGAAAAGGAAAACGGCCCCGTTTGCATCACCTTAATCTTTCTTTTCGATGAAGTCGCTATTGACGTTGATAACATTATCAAGCCCATTCAAGATGCGCTAATTGGTCTGGCTTTTGAAAATGATTCTCAAGTAACTGATGCCATCAGTCGTCGCCGTAACTTGAAAACGCAGTTTGTTCTGGAGGATGTTTCCCCTATCTTGATGAGTGGCTTTGATTTGAAAGATGAGTTTGTTTATGTCAAGATTTCCGATGCACCCGGTCAGGAGTATCTTCAATGAATCCATCAGCGTTAGAAATAGAGAAAACCAATATTAGGCGAATTGCAGAAAATTATGAGAAAGAGGGTTATTCCGTGCAAATAGCACCCTCCAGCGATCAGCTGCCGGAATTCCTTCATGGTTACCAACCCGATATGATTGTACGAGGGCCAAAAGAAACGTTGGTGGTTGAAGTCAAAACAGGGACAACGACTTCGGCGGCAGAACGATTTCGGGAAATTGCAGAAAGTGTGAACGCCCAGCCTGGGTGGAAGTTTGTGTTGCTTTACGTGCCTGAAGGAGAAACCACCGAAGAGTCACCAACGCGAGTAATTATGACCAGGCAGGATATCGAGGCCAGGATTTCACAGGCGCAAAAGCTAGATGAGAGCGGTGATAGCGACTCTGGTTTCTTGTTACTCTGGACTGCTTTTGAAGGACTGTTACGCTTGCTCTCAGTTCAAAATTCAATCCCTGTGGAAAACTTGCCCCCTTCTGCAATGTTGAAAGAATTGTATTCCTCGGGGGAGCTATCGGTTGATCAGTATGATGTGGTCACTCAGGCTTTAAAAGTCAGAAATTCAATCACACATGGTTTCAAGGCAAACAATAATGTGGGTCAAGTCTTTGATTTACTTTTAGGAGTTGTAAAATCTCTATCTCAAGAAATCAGATAAGTATTGGAAAGACATCATGGGTTGGTGAAATTACTACACCGCTGACTCCCGTATACGTCATGGCAAACCTCACGTCAAACGAACACGTACCCTCTTATCGGTTGAATATTTGGCTAATGAGCAATAGAAAATGTCAAATTTTCAGGAGGAAGAAATGGCTCAAGAATCTGATAAGAAAAATAAATATACCCCCCCAGAAGCGGGAAAAAGAGATGTTGTTCATACAATTGCACGTGCTGGTATTTCATCTATCCCAGTTATTGGTGGGGCAGGAGTTGAACTATTCAATTACGTAATTTCCCCTCCTTTAGAAAGACGCCGCCAAGAATGGATGGAATTGGTTGGACAAGCACTAAGGCAATTGGAGGAAGAAAAGGGAATTGCGCTTGAGAGCTTACAGCAAAATGATATTTTTATTGATACTGTTTTTAGAGCTAGTCAGATAGCAATGCGAACAAGTCAAGGAGAGAAAAAAGAAGCACTTCGTAATGCAATTTTGAACTCTGCCTTACAACATTCGCCCGATGAGTCCCTTCAACAACTCTTTCTAAATATAGTGGACATTTTTACAGTATGGCATATTCGGTTGATGAAGCTATTCCAAGATCCTCAAGAATGGGCAAATAAAAACAATCATAAATTCCCAAGTTTTTACAGCGCTGGATTGTCAAGAATTTTAGAAAGTGCTTTTCCAGAACTAAGTGGGCGTCGTGCCTTTTATGATCAACTTTGGCAAGATGTCAACAATTATGGCCTTACAAGAACACCAAGCTTACATGGGATGATGACTGAACAAGGATTGATGGCTAAAAGACTTTCAGAATTAGGTGAAGAATTTATGAGATTTATTCAGAGTCCAATCTAAACCTCGTAAACCCGCGCCCACCAATAATACGCCGCTCCTCATCAGAGCGGCGTTCTCGATTCTTCCCTAATGTCTCCCCACCCAGGCCTCCTCCGCCTGCAAGGCCCGCACCTTCACCGGGCCGATCTTCCGGTACACCTGCTCCGGGCGTAGCACCTTCCCCTCCACCTCCAGCAACCGGCTCACGGGGATACCGAACAACCGTTCATTCTCCTCCAAATACGGCGCAATCAACAACCAATCCCGGGTCTCGAATGGATAAAACTCCCCGCCGTTCATCTGATCCACCCCCACCTGGTGATGCGGGTCCCGCAGAAAGATCGCCCCCCCGGACGCCAGCGAAAATAGATTCCCGCCTGGGTACGGCGTATCCAACTCCTCGATTTCACCATCGTCCGTCAGGTGGATACCGTTCAGGACCACGAACCCGCCCCCGTTGTTCGGGTCGCCCGCCATAAACGACTCCGCCAGATAATCCAGCGCCGTCCCATTGATGACCACCCGCGGCTTCCCCACTGCGCTGATCAGCGGTCTTCCGGCCGCATTCCCCAGCACATACACCTCCCCCCCCTTCGCCCCATACATAAACGTCTGCCCCACATCCCCATACACCACCAGTTTCCCGCGCTTCATAATCTGTGCGACCTGGTCTTGTGCGTTGTTATGCACATGGATTTCCATCCCATCCATCCCGGAGCCGAGATAATCGCCCGGCGAACCGTACACATCAATCCGCACCCCATCGCTGTTCGGGCCAAACCCGTTCCCGATAAACCGGTGCCCCCGGCAGTGCGCCACGATAAACCGGTTGAACCCCCGCCGCCGCAGCCCCAAAATCTCCGCCTCCAGCGACAGGCGGCCTTCGGGTTCGTACCCCCGCGCATCAATCACAAATGTTGGCGTATCCCCCATCAAATTATTCTCCGATACCCACGGACGGTGATCCACATCCACAAAAACGTGTCTATCCGTCGGCCTGTCCCGGATCGCCTCTACCACGCGGACAAACGCCTCATCCAGCAGCGCCAGCAGACTGCTCCGGCGCAGGTTTCCGGTCGGGTAACGGCGATCCATCAGCAGGGTCAACGTCTCGATGGCGAGCGTGCGGCCTTCGTCGGTGTCCGTACCCGCTTCGAGCGTTTCCAGGAAGGCGATGAAGTCGGCGTACGTCCCTTCCGGGAGATGTTCAACGGCGTGGGCAAAAAGATCGGTGGAGGACTTTTTCGTAGAAAATGCCCGGCCATTCGTGTGAACCCGGACGGGCGTCTGCACCGCGACCGTTTCCGCGACCCCAACCGCATCTATGGATGCGCCCGATTCCGGGAATGCGACCGCGACCCCCACGGGGGCGAGCACCTCGCCAGCAGAATCCAACCCCGCGTGGGCTTGTTCTGAGCGGCGATGTATCGCTTGTCGAAGGGGTGAATTGTTCTGCTGGTAGGGGGAACGGGTGGTGTCCAACGTGACGGGGGAACCGAACTTGTCCGCACATTTTAAAATTGCGGATTTTTGATTGGACGGTCGTTCGCAACCAGCGATTGCTGATTTGAGATTTGCTGATTCGCCGACTCGTTGATCCGCTGACTCGCCAACTCGCCGACTCGCCCCCTCCCCATTCGGATACACGCTGAACGTGAATGCCCCTCCGTCCGTATGACTGCCCCCCCGCGCATTCCAGTATTTGTCCGCACGGGGCCAAAACCGGTCATCTTCCTGCGAAAGCGAGAGCAGCGCGGCATCAATCCCCTGTTTTTCGGACGCCGCGAACCCAATCGCCGGGCCATCTTCGCCCACGCGCTGGTACGCAAACACCTGCGGGCGGAGCATCGAAGTATCGGTGATGCACGTTAGACGGTAGACGGGGGACGGGAGACCGGCTTCATTGGGTTCGTCTTCGGATTGGGCGATGATGAAGAACCACGGCCCGTCCGGGGAACTGTGCATGTGCGTGGTTTGCAGCATCTGGTAGACGTGCTGTTTTTCGGGCGGGAGCAGGGTGAAGTCTCGCTCGGTGGTGGGGGCGATGGCCTCGATGACGTATTCAAGCGGGTAACCGTAGGTGCGGCGGAGCAGGTCGAACACCTGGACGGATACTTCCGTGTCGGTCAGGTAAAGCTGGTGGATGTTGCGCTGGCGCAGGTATTCGGCGATGGAGGCGTAGTTGGCGAAGTCGCCGTTGTGGACGAGCGCCTCGTTCATCCCGATAAACGGGTGCGCCCCGCCTGGATGCCAGACCCGCCCCTTCGTCGGGTAGCGGTGGTGGCCGATCCAGACGTGCGCGTGCAGGTTCTCAAGCTGGTAGTAGCGCACCACATCGTCCCCATAACCGACCATTTTGAGGACGAGCAGGTTTTTGGCATGGGAAAGTACAAACGCGCGAAAGAAACTGGTTTCTCCGGTGTCACCGGTTGCCGCGTAAAATTCGCTGTTCAGGCGGTAGGTGTTTTGGTAGACGATTTCGTCCTCGATGCGGCGGTCGGTCAGGTTCCACAGATGGTTGTTTTTCTTGAACTTTTTGCGGACATCAGCCTTGACACGGACGAAGTAAACCACCACCTC
>DATDOR010000340.1:0-3955 GCA_035293165.1 Anaerolineales bacterium
GCTCTTATCGTTGATCGGGCTCTGGTTGGTTCCAGTGGTTTTCGCTGCCCCAATTGGGGAAGGAGTTGTTCCAACCATCACGCCGACAGTAACGTTAACGTCGGCGCCTCCTACCGCTCCGCCTCCTCCCACGGATACACCTAATCCTTACCCTGCTGCGCTATTGCAAACGGAACAAGCCCTTGCAGAAAATACTCAAGCTACGAATGATCCAGGGGCTAATAACGCCCCCGACCAAACCAGCAATGCTGCTGCTGCGGGGAGTTCGGTACTTGGGTTCTTGCTTTGTGCCGGAGTCATCATTGTAGCGGGGTTGGCTGCATTGAACATCTGGACACGTCGCAGGCCGTAAGCAAGATTGGTACAGCAAAAGGTTGAAAAAAGGTGGTTGTGGGCATGGTCACGCTCACAGCCGCTTTTTTTCGTTTATAGGATTATAGACCTAAATAAAAAAGGCTGATTTTGCAACCATTGGGTTGACAGAACAGGCAAGTTGTTGAGAATAGAGGTTGCCATTGTTTCCCTGTGGTAATATTGGCTTTTGTTAAAAATCATCCTTAAAATAGTGCTTCCCCTGCACCCTGTTTTTTTTATGGAGCATAGGAGAAATCATTCATCATGGAAACTTTCCGTGCAACCCCCCACCATTTATTCAGCCTCCCCCGGCGCATCAACCGGTTGAGCGAGTTGGCTTACAACCTTTGGTGGAGTTGGAACCCTGAGGCTGAACGCCTGTTTAAACTCATTGATAGCGACCTCTGGGAACAGGTTGCCCATAACCCTGTCCGTTTTCTGCATAAGTTGGAACGCTCCCGAATCAACGCCGTGACCTATGACCGCTATTATCTGGACCTCTACGACCGGGTATTCCGCACTTTTGACAAATACATGCAGGCAGACGCGACCTGGTTCAATGAAAATCACCCTGATCTGGCCCAAAAGACCATCGCCTATTTCTCAATGGAATTTGGACTTCATGAATGTCTGCCCATTTATGCTGGCGGTTTGGGTGTTCTGGCTGGCGACCATCTAAAGGAAGCCAGCGACCTGGGCCTGCCGATGGTTGCCGTTGGGCTTTTGTACCACCGTGGCTACTTTTCTCAACGATTGACGGAAGACGGCTGGCAAGAGATGCGTTCCTTTGAAGTGGATGTCAATAATATCCCCCTTTCCCCTGTTCTGGATGAGGACAAGAAACCTTTGTTGGTTTCGGTGATCTTGCCAGGGCGCAAGCTTTATGCCAGGGTCTGGGAAGTCCGCGTGGGGCGGATTCCCCTCTATTTGCTGGACTCCGATGTCGAACAGAACGAATTCGATGACCGGAGTCTGACCTCCCGTCTGTATAACAGCGACCCGGACGTGCGTATTTCCCAATACATGCTGCAAGGTGTGGGCGGTGTTCGCGCCTTGCGAGCGATGGGACACACTCCAACCGCCTGGCATCTGAATGAAGGCCACTCTGCATTTCTCGGGCTAGAACTTGCCCGTGAGATGGTCGAAAAAGGGCTCCTCTTTGAAGATGTCCGCCAACAATTGCGGGGAAACAACGTTTTCACCACCCACACCCCCGTCCCGGCTGGGAACGACGAGTTCCCACTCTGGCAGATTGATAAATTCTTCGCTGCCTGGTGGACGGAGTTGGGCTTAACCCGCGAACAGTTTATCGAACTTGCGCATAACAACCAGGAATGGGGTGAAACCTTCAGCATGCCGATTCTGGCGATGCGTTTCTCCCAATTTGTGAACGGCGTATCCGAACTTCACGGACAAGTCTCCCGCAAAATGTGGCATAAAGCGCTCTGGGTTGACCGGGAAGTGGACGAAGTCCCGATCACCCACGTCACGAACGGCATCCACACGGGGACGTGGCTGGCCCGCCGGATGCGTTCCCTGTTCGACCGCTATCTTGGCCCCGACTGGCTCGATCATGTTGATGACCCGCTCATGTGGGATTTCATCGAAAAAATCCCCGACCGGGAACTGTGGGTTGTCCGCCGCCACTCGAAACGAAAGCTGGCTTACTACATTCGCGAGCGCTCACGCGCGCGTTGGATCAAGGGCGGTTTTCACCCTGTCCAGGTGATCGCCGAAGGCGCGCTTCTTGACCCTTACGCATTGACGATTGGCTTCGCCCGCCGCTTTGCCCCCTACAAACGAGCCGACCTGGCCTTGAGTGACCTCGACCGGTTACTCAAATTGCTCAACGTCCCGAACCAGCCCGTTCAGATCATCTTCGCCGGGAAATCTCACCCTGACCACGAATTGGGCAAACGGCTCATTCAAAATGTTTACCGCACCGTGAAATTGGCCGAAAACGGCGGGCGGCTGGTGTTCCTCGAAGACTACGACATGAACATCGCCCGCTACATGGTTCAGGGCGTAGATGTGTGGATGAACACTCCGCGCCGCCCGAACGAGGCCTCCGGCACGTCCGGCATGAAAGCCGCCCTCAACGGGGTGTTGAACTTCTCCGTGCTGGACGGCTGGTGGCGCGAAGGCTACAACGGTAAAAACGGCTGGGCCATTGGCAACGACACCGATTACGCCGACACCGCCGAACAGGACGCGCACGACGCAGCTAGTCTGTACGACACGCTCGAAAAAGAGATTATTCCCCTGTACTACAAGCAGCGCTCTTCCGACGGCTTGCCCGGTGACTGGATCGCCCGGATCAAGGAATGTATCCGCACACTCGGTCCGGCCTTCTCCACCCGCCGTATGGTGACAGAATATGCCGAGCGGATGTATGTCCCGGCGCTTGAAGCGGAAATGCCAGCAGAGACCCTGGTAACTGAATAAATCCAAATCTCAAAAATCTCTGGGAGGGGCGGGTGTCTGCAAAGATACTCGCCCCTCTTATGCGTCTATATACAAGAGATCGAACATGAGCTTTACAGCCCAATTGCTCCTTTCTGCGGTTTTTATTTTTATATTGCGAGTTACCGATACAAGCCTGGATACCTTGCGTGTCCTTTTTATTATGCGCGGTCGTAAAGGCCTGGCCTGGTTCCTGGGTTTTTTCGAGTCTATCATTTTTGTTGTGGCCATCTCCACCGTTGTCAGTGACTTGGGCAATCCCATCAATATGGTGGGCTATGCCGCCGGGTTTGCGACGGGCAATCTGTTAGGAATGATCATCGAAGAAAAACTTGCCGTTGGCTACTCCAATATTCGGGCGATCAGTTCCCTGCAAGGGACGGCAATTGCTGAAAAACTGCGCGCCGAAGGGTTTGCCGTCACCGAAATCCCCGGGCAGGGGAAGAACGGCGCAGTCACCATCCTCAATTGCAGTGTATTACGCAAACACACCCACCGCGTGGACGAACTTGTCCGATCGGTGGACGATTCGGCCTTTATCACTACAGAAGATGTCCGCCCGATTGCGCGGGGGTTTTGGCGTCCGTAGGCACGGGGGAGTCGAAGGGTGAGACGATTTCTGACAACCTTTATTAGCACAGATGTTTGCAGAAAGCTGCCTTTCATACTACAATGAAGCCATGAAAGACTTCACAACCAGTTACGGCAGAATTGTTCAACGTGATTCCTTGGAATATATGCGTGATGAGTTAGAAGATGAGTCAATTGACCTTATCTTCACAAGTCCACCTTTTGCACTACTTAGGAAAAAAGATTACGGAAATGTAGAGGAGGACAAATATGTTGCCTGGTTTGAAGATTTTGCCAGGGAGTTTTGTCGAGTCCTAAAACCTTCAGGGTCACTGGTTATTGATATTGGTGGTTCTTGGATTCCGGGGCAACCGACACGAAGTCTTTATCATTTCGAATTGCTCATTATGCTCTGTCGCAAAGTTTCATTTCATCTTGCACAGGAGTTTTATTGGTGGAATCCCTCAAAATTACCCACTCCTGCTGAGTGGGTCAATGTTCGTAGGATTCGTGTAAAAGACGCAGTAAACAATATTTATTGGCTCTCGAAAACTCCCTGGCCAAAAGC
>DATDOR010000341.1:0-10927 GCA_035293165.1 Anaerolineales bacterium
AGTAACAACCATAGCCGTCGGAAACGGCCCGTTCGACATTGTGATCACAACGTTAATAGATACCACGCCACCGGTTCTAACCGTGCCAGCAGATGTCACCATCGAGTGTGACCAATCAACTGATCCCTCGAACACAGGCGCAGCGACTGCCACTGACAATGTTGATCCAAGCCCAACAATAACCTTCTCTGATGCAACAACTCCTGGAGCCTCTCCTGATGAGTTTACACTCACCCGCACCTGGACAGCTACAGACTCCAGTGGTAATTCAAGCTCGGCAGATCAAATAATCACTGTCGTTGATATAACGGCTCCATTACTCACCGTCCCGGCAGACATAGTCGTAACAGCCAATACAGCCGGTGGCTATGCGGGAAGTATAGGCACCGCGACTGCAACTGATAATTGTGACCCCAGTCCAACGATAACCAACGATGCGCCAGGCGTATTTCCGTTGGGAGATACGATAGTCACATGGACGGCAACAGACCGTACTGATAATTCAGTCTCAGCTACTCAAAAAGTCACTGTAAACCCATTCCCTGTCGATATAGACATCAAGCCATTTAGCGACCCCAACTCCATCAACCTCAACAACAACGGTACGATCCCTGTGGCTATTCTCTCGACTGCCGACTTCGATGCTACGTCTCAGGTTGATAAAACATCACTCACCTTTGGCAAGACGGGAGACGAATATAGCCTGGCCTTCTGTACCATGAGCAACGAGGACGTGAACGGTGATGGGTTACTGGACATTGTATGCCATTTCAACACGTTGGACACCGGATTCCAGAAAGGTGATATAGAGGGCATCCTCAAGGGTGCAACAGTTGATGGTGTGATCATAGAAGGACGTGACTCAGTGAAAATTGTGGGGGGCGGCAAGTAAGGACGAGTCCAAGAACAGGAGAGGTCAGGTGTAAAACCTGACCTCCTCCCACTCCGCGCCCAACAAGCGCATGGAGCCTGCCGCGCTCCATGCGGCTGACGCGCCGTCGCCAGCTCCTTCATCATAAAAAGACTCCACTGGTTGATCCAGTGGAGTTTATGTTTTACGTCTCATGCAATAAGCATCAGAACAACACTACCGCCTTCCCCTCCTCATCCATATCCATATTCATATAGGCAGATTTGCTCCCCAAACCAGGCATCGTCCGCATTTCGCCGGGCAGCGGGTAAATGAACCCCCGCACCCACAGAGGCGCGCACTTCACGCCCGGGGACGGTGAACCATTCTCCTTCTTGTTCCCCGTACCGTAAGTTGGGATATAATGATTGGAAAGGAGTAATACCCATGGAAACAATCGCAATCCCCCAGATCACTGAACGTTTACACAAATTGCCCACCGAGAAGCTTGTGGTCGTTTACGATTTCGTTTCGTATTTAGTCGAGCAAGAAACAAAGCAAGCGCGGAGATTTTCAGACGCCTTTCAAACAATGTTAGCCTCTGAGTCAGTTTTGCGGCGCGATTGGGATCGGCCCGAAGAGGATGAGGCATGGGCAAATTTGTAAAAGGCGATGTCGTGGTTGCGCCATTTCCATTCTCAGATTTGAGTTCTGCCAAGAAACGTCCTGCATTGGTAGTGGCCGTATTAACAGGGGATGATGTCTTGTTATGCCAGATCACCAGCAAGACTATTGTTGACCATTATGCAATTTCTATCACAGAGGCCGATTTCACCAGCGGAGGCTTGAACCAACCCAGCAACATTCGTCCGAACCGTCTTTTTACGGCTGACGGGAACATTATTTTGTATCGTGCTGGTGTATTGACATCGAAGAAGGTACAAGAAGTTGTGCGAAAAATTATCCAAATTGTAAGTGTGTAACAGAAAACCCCGCCACCTTCCTCTCCTCATCCACATCCACTTTCATATACGCGGGCTGGCTACCCAGGCCGGCCATCGTCCGTATCTCGCCGGGCAGCGGGTAAATGGACCCCGCCCCGACGGAATCGCGCACTTCCCGCACAGGGACGGTGAGCTTGACTGCTAGAACCTGCCTGCTTAGAATGCACGAATGAAGGTTCGAGAAGTGAGCAAACTAATTGAGAAAGATGGAATATATGGTGGTCATTGAACAAGGTAAAGATAGTTATGGGGCCTATGTGCCGGATTTGCCCGGCTGTGTTGCCGTTGGCGATACACGAGAAGAAGTCCTGGCGCTGATTCAAGAAGCTATTGCTTTGCACCTAGAACTGTTACAAGAAGACGGGTTACCCATTCCCCAGCCGCACTCGGCCAGCGAATATGTAGCGGTAGCTGTCTGATGCAGGTATATTAGAAGCTAAAACAACCCCACCACCTTCCCCTCCTCATCAATATCCACATTCATATAGGCGGGTTTGCTGCCTAGCCCAGGCATCGTCCGCATCTCGCCTAAAAGCGGGTAAATAAACCCCGCGCCAACGGACGCGCGTACTTCCCGCACGGGGATGGTATACCCGGTCGGGGCATTCTTCATGTTCGGGTCGTGGCTGATGCTCAGGTGGGTTTTCGCCATACACATAGGCAAACCGCCAAACCCATTCGCCTCATATTCTTTGATTTGCCGTTCCGCAAGGGGTTCGTACGCGACTTCCGCCGCTCCATAGAATTCTTTGGCGATGATCTCGATTTTTTCTTTGATGGGCAGGTCGAGCGGGTATAAGAATTTGAAGTCGGAGGGTTTTGCGCACGCGGCGACGACCGCTTCGGCCAGTTCGATAGCTCCGTCGCCGCCATTGGCCCAGTGATCGCTCATAACCGCAGTTTCGGCACCGGCTTCGATGGCTGTTTGCTTGATCATCTCGATTTCGGCGGGGGTGTCGGTGGAAAATTTGTTCACGGCAACCACGACCGGGATTCCAAAGCGTCTGGCATTGCGAATGTGGGTTTTCAGGTTCGCCAACCCCGCTTCGAGCAGGGTTAGATTCTCCTGTTTGTAAGCGGGGTCCAGGTCGCGTCCGGGAACCACGCGCGGCCCGCCGCCGTGCATCTTCAACGCCCGGATCGTGGCAACGAGCACCACGCAATCGGGGGTCAGGCCGGAGGTGCGGCATTTGATGTCCATGAACTTTTCCATGCCGATGTCCGCGCCAAAGCCCGACTCGGTAATCACATAACCCCCAAGCCGCAACGCGATTTTGTCGGCAACGATTGATGAGTTCCCGTGTGCAATGTTGGCAAACGGTCCGGCGTGAACAAAGGCCGCCTGCCCTTCAAGCGTCTGCATCAGGTTGGGGTGGATAGCGTCTTTCATCAGCACCGTAACGGCCCCGGCCACTTTCAAATCTTCGAGTGAAATGGGTTTCTTGGACTTGCTGATCCCGACAACGATCCGGGAACACCGTTCGCGCAGGTCTTTCAGGGCGGATTTGTAATCGTCCCCGTTGACCAGGGCGAGGATCGCCATGATTTCACTGGCGACCGTAATGTCATACCCGGTTTGGCGGGGCAGGCCATCTTCCCGGCTCCCCAAACCGAGTACAATATTCCGCAACGCGCGGTCGTTCACGTCAATGACCCGGTTCCACGTCAGGTTATGGGGGTCAATGTCAATCCGTTCGAGGCCATATTTTTGAAGCTGTTCATCCGACAAACGGCTTTCGTGATACCAGCGGGCGTCAATCGCGGCTGCAACCAGGTTGTGGGCAGCCGTGATGGCGTGAATGTCCCCGGTCAGGTGCAGGTTGAAGTCTTCCATCGGGATGACCTGGCTATACCCGCCGCCTGCCGCACCGCCTTTGATGCCAAACGTCGGCCCCTGGCTGGGCTGGCGGATGCAGGCGATCGGGTTTTTGCCAATCCGGCCTAAACCCTGGGTCAACCCAATCGTTGTCGTCGTTTTTCCTTCTCCAAGAGGCGTGGGGGTGATGGCGGTTACGTCAATGTATTTCCCTATGGGGCGGCCTTCCAGTTTTTTGAGGGTATCCAGGTGGACCTTGGCTTTGTAATGGCCATAGGGGATGAGGTCCTCATCGGTCAAGCCGAGTTGGGCTGCGATCTCTTTGATTGGACGGACCGTCGCCTCCTGAGCAATATCCAAATCAGAGGGAACAGGGAAACGGCGTGCAAAGTTTGTCATTGTTAGTCTCCTGAAGTATAAGTGATTGGTGAACCGGTGAACCGGTGATTGGTGAACTGGTGATTGGTAACCGGTGAAAGAGGCAACCGATCAACCAGTTAACAAACCCCTAAATCTTCCGAACATCATGATGGGAACTTTCCCGGATCCCAGCGGGGGTGATTTGGATGAATTCGGCATTTTCCTGAAGTTCGCGGATGTTCCGTGCCCCACCATAGCTTATTCCAGACCGCAAACCGCCCACCAACTGGTAAAGAATTTCGTGCACATGGCCGCGATAGAGCACAACTGCTTCGACCCCCTCAGGAATAACCTTATCCCAATCCTCCTGACTTTCGGCGCTTTCGTCATCTTGTTCCCGTTCACGCTCTTTACGGCTAATGGCCGCACCGAGCGAGGCCATGCCGCGTATAACTTTTACCTTTCGCCCATCACGAATCACAGGCGCACCTGGTGCCTCTTCACATCCGGCAAACAGACTTCCAATCATGACAGTGCTCGCACCTGCAGCCAGGGCTTTTACCATGTCGCCTGAAGTGCGAATGCCACCATCCGCAATCACAGGGGTATCCAGCCCGGCTTCCCGTAGCCCGGTGACGCTATCCATAATCGCGGTCAGTTGCGGGACCCCAAACCCTGTCACGATGCGGGTGGTACAGATGGAACCAGGGCCAATGCCCACTTTAATGGCGTCGGCCCCCGCCTGGGCCAGTTCCAGCGCCCCTTCGCCAGAGGCCACATTTCCGGCAATGATTTGCGCCTGCGGATAGCTGGCCTTGAGTTTTTTGACCATATTTATACAATGATCTGCATGGCCGTGGGCAATATCCAGGACCAGTACGTCAACACCTGCTTCCAGTAAGGCTGCGGCACGGTCGAGTTCTTTGGACAATACGCCAATCGCGGCGCCTACACGCAAACGGCCACGTTCATCTTTTATGGCGTTCGGGTGTTGCTGGTGTTTGATCAGGTCTTGAGCAGTAATCAGGCCGACAAAACGACCGTTCTCGTCAATGACTGGGAGTTTTTCCAGGCGGTTTTCGTGAAGTACGCGCCGGGCCTCCTCGGGAGAAATCCCCGGCCGGACACTGACAATGTGATTTGGCCGCGTCATGACAGAACTGACTGGCGCGGAGTCATCTGGCGCTAACAGCACATCGCGCTGCGTAATCAGCCCAATCAATTCTGTCCCCCCATTCGTGACCACCAGGCCCCCGATGTCAAAAGATTTCATCTGCTTTTTCGCGTCCGAGATAGTAGCTTGCTGGTTGATGGCATATGGATTTTCGACAATCAATCCTTCTGCGCGCTTGACACGTTGTACTTGCCGGGTTTGCTGTTCAACGGTCATGAACCGGTGAATGATACCCATCCCCCCTACACGCGCTATTGCCATTGCCATTTCCGCTTCCGTCACGCTGTCCATATTGGCGCTGATAACCGGGACACGCAAACAGATTTCAGGTGTCAACCATGCAGATGTATCCACATCACTGCGTGAGGCGATGCGAGAACGTTTGGGGATGAGCAAGACATCATCAAAGGTGAGGCCTTTCATATTACGAATTTTCACTTTTCACCTTCTTTCGAGTTGTGAATGGGGAGTTTAGCAAAGGCAATTGTACCCCATCCATCTCCGTACAAAAAAGAAAAGACCGGAATCTTTTCCGGTCTTTAATGGATACAGCGTTTGTCTTTATGCCTCGGCAGCAGCTTCCTCGCCCGTGGCATCGTCTTCGCCGGTCATTTCAGCACGTTTTTTCTGGGCGGCTTGTTTCCCAGCCTCAATGGCATGGGAGAGACGGTCTTTTTGTTCTTCTAGCACAACGCGGCCGCGTTCTTGAAGTTCGGATACCTTTTCTTTGGTGGTCCCGGCCAGATCCTCAGCCCGGGTGCGAACTGTAGACACCGTTTCTTCCGCGCGAGTACGCGTTTGGGCCGCGAATTCATCGGCTCGGGCGCGTGCTTGTTCGGCAGCCGCGATGGCGCTATCGCGAGCGGCTTCTGCGCGCTCTACGGCAAGATCTTTTAACTCAATGCTGCGATCGCGGATCAGGGATCGGGTCTCTTCCCCTGATTTAGGGGCAAATAATAAGGCAGCGGCTGCACCAACCAGCCCTCCGACTAAAAATCCGCTTAAGAATGCGCCAAAATCGTTATCTCGGTCTGACATGATATTTTCTCCTTTAGAGTTTGAAATTTAAGGTAACTACTCAGCTCTGAGTAGTAAATGCCTAAAGTAACTTATTTTCGTTTTGTAAAGCCAAGTATCTCACGTAGTTGCTTAAGGGCTGCTAAAAATTCGTTGAGCTTCATTACCGGTTCAGCCAGGTTATCACTGAGGAAAACTGCTGTTCCACGCAAAGTATTGACTGTTTCGTTCGTTGAATGAATGATCGGTTTGATTTCGTTTTGAAGCAGGTTAATGAGTTGGGCAAGTTGCACGATCAGGATGACCAATGCCAACCCGATAAGCAATGACTCGACCGCCATAAAAATGATAAAGATATCGCGAATTTTATCAGTCGGTGTCCCTGGTTGGAGCAGGAAAATGGCTGAGCCAATCGCCACTGCCAGGAGGAAGACGACTACGATAACCGCTGTGATCGCCATTTTCCTACGTTGAGCGATTTCTTCGGGAGAGGGTTGGGAGGGGCCGCTCGTTGTAGCAGGAAGCGTGGCTGTGCCATTTTGGTTTATGTGAGTAACGTTTTCTTCCATGTTAAAGGGATTATAACACAGGGCTTTTTTTAAAAGACCACCAGTCTGATGGTCAGTGCCGGAAATGCCGGACTCCGGTAAACACCATCGTTATCTCGTGCTGGTTACACGCCTCAATCGAGAGATCATCTCGCTTCGAGCCACCAGGCTGGATAATCGCCGTGATCCCATGCTTCGCCGCTTCTTCCACGGAATCGGGGAACGGAAAAAACGCGTCAGATGCCATCACCGCACCTTTGGACTTCTCCCCAGCCCGTTCGGCGGCGATCTTTACGCAGTCTACCCGGTTCGGCTGGCCACCTCCAATCCCGACCGTGGCTTCCCCAACAGCAAACACAATCGCATTCGATTTGACATGCTGGCAGGTGATCCAGGCAAACCGCAAGGCCTTCCACTCGGCCTCCGTGGGTTGGCGTTCTGTCGGAACCGTCCACTCCGTCCCCTCGGGATCGCCGAAGTCCAACGATTGGCGCAGCATCCCGCGCGTGATAGAACGAAGTTCGTACTCAGGTTCCACGCTTATATCATGAATTTCCAGCAAGCGCAGGTTTTTCTTCTTACCCAAAATTTCTTTCGCTTCGGGGGTAAATCCGGGGGCTACGATACATTCAACAAACAGGTCGCCTATCTGGTTCGCAATTCCGGCATCAAACGGGCGGTTGACCGCAATCACCCCGCCAAACGCCGAGACAGGGTCGGATGCCAGCGCGTGCAGATACGCGTGTCCCAGCGCATCACCGGAAGCTACCCCACACGGGGACAGATGTTTGACGATGACCACCGTCGGGCGTTGGAAACTCACCGTTGCCCGCCAGGCCGCGTCCAGATCGAGCATGTTATTGTACGAGAGCGGTTTCCCTTGCAGGAGATGTCCGCCCATAGGCCCGACGTTGGGGGTGTAACCGTAAATTTCAGCAGTTTGGTGCCAGTTTTCGCCATAACGCAGCGTTTGGATGGGGTAAAGGGTCAGGCGCAGGGGATGGTGTTCCAGCGAGGTCAAATGGCCAGTGTCGTACACCAGTTGCTCACTTAAATATTTCGTGATCGCCGCATCATAATCCGCTGTGTGGGCATAGGCTTTGACGGCCAACCGCCCACGCGTTTTGAGTGAAACGCTGCCCTGTACTTGAATCTCCTTGAGGATTTCAGGGAAATCTGCCGCATCCGTGACGACCGTTACCCGCGTGTGGTTCTTCGCCGCCGCCCGGATGAGCGTGACCCCGCCAATGTCAATGTTCTCGATGACTTCAGCGAGGGTGACGTGGCGTTTGCCTACCGTTTGCTCAAAAGGGTAGAGATTGCAGGCGACAAGATCAATGTACCTGGCATTGATCTTGTCGAGTTCAGCAGCATCCTCGTCGGTAGTGCGGGCGAGAATACCGCCGTGAACTGCTGGATGCAGCGTTTTCACCCGCCCACCCAAGATTTCGGGCGAACCGGTATATTCGGCGATGTCGGTTACGGGCAAGTCTGCTTCGCGAAGGGCACGGGCAGTCCCTCCGCTGGCCAAAAAATCCCAGCCCAACGCGTCCAGTTCGCGGGCGAATGTAATCAGGCCAGTTTTATCGGAGAGGGAAAAGAGGGCAGTTGGCATAGGAACTCCTTATCAAATTGAAAATCGCAGGGCGGTTTTCCGATTCTCAATTAATCTTCTATTTCTTCTAGAACTTGCTTAATAACATTCACAAACACCCGATGCTCTGTCTCATGCACCCGGGCTTCGAGTGTTTCAAGCGTATCATCGGGATGAATTGGCACGATTTCGGTCGTAATCACCGGGCCATCGTCTACTCCTTCGTCGGGGACGTAATGCACCATGATGCCGGTGTGTTTGATTTCACCACGCTGAAATGCTTCAAAAGCGCGGGCAATGGCGTTCGTGCCGGGGAAAGTGCCGGGTAAGGCGGGGTGCAGGTTGATAACCATTCCCGGGAAATATTCGAGGAAAGACATCGTCAGCAAACGCATCCACCCTGCAAGGATGATCAAATCCGGCTCGTACAGGTTCACCAACGCGGCGAGGTCTAAATCATAGGTCGTGCGAAGTTTGCCCGCCTTGTTATACGGCCCCCAGGGACGGTACAGCGCCGGGATGCCCGTTTGCATCGCCCGTTGCAGGGCATAAGCATTTTTCCGGTCGCTGATCACAGCCACCACTTCAGCGGGCAGCATCCCGTCAGAGCAAGCGTCTAGAATAGCTTGTAAATTCGTACCATGCCCGGAGGCGAGAATGACGAGGCGGAAAAGGGTTTTAGAGCTGGCATCTGCCATATTTACCATTTGTAATTTGTAATTGGGTAATTGGCAATCGGTAATTTCAAATTTCCCAATTATTCAATTACCACACCTTTCCCTTCCACCACTTCCCCAATCACCCACGTTTCTTCCGGGATGCTCGACCGAACTTCGTCTACATGCTCCGGGGACACAATCGCCACTATTCCAATCCCCATGTTGAACACGCGGAACATCTCGGTCTTTGAGATGTTCCCCAGGCGTTGAATGAGTGGGAACAGGGGAGGAATAGGCCACGATTTCCTGGCTATACGCACGCCACAGCCATCTGGTAGGACGCGGGGGATGTTTTCGAGGAAACTGCCGCCGGTGAGGTGGGCGAGGGCGGTGAGAAGTGAGAAGTAAGGCGTAAGTCGTGGAAGGTAAGAGCGGTGGGGGGAGAGAAGCGCATCAGCGAGAGGAATACCGAGTTTGGGGTAAACGTGGTCGAGGGGAACGCCGTCGAAAACGCGGCGGATGAGTGAATAGCCGTTCGTGTGCGGGCCGGAGGAGGCCAGCCCGATCAGCTTGTCACCGGGCCGAACCACGCGGGGGAGCAAATCCGGACGATTGACCACACCGATCAACATACCCGCCACGTCGAAATGCCCATCGTGATACACCCCCGGCATCTCCGCAGTCTCCCCGCCAAGGAGCGCACACCCCGCTTCCTTGCACGCTTCCGCCATTCCGGTCACAATCTCGGCTACCATCTCGGGCTCAAGTTTACTGCTTGCGATGTAATCGAGGAAAAATAGCGGACGCGCCCCTTGCACAAGGATGTCGTTGATGCAATGGTTCACGATGTCATAGCCGATACCCCGGTAGCGCCCGACTTGCGCGGCCAGCGCGACCTTTGTCCCCACCCCATCGGTTGTCCCTACCAACACCGGGTCGGACATCTCTTTTAGTAAAGCAGCAGAGAATAATCCACCAAACGAGCCTACATCGGATAGCACAGCCGGGGTGTAGGTGGATTTGACCGCGTCCTTCATCAGGGAAACGGCGCGGCTTCCAGCGTCAATGTTGACTCCGGCAGAGGCGTAGGCAGAGATTGGAGAGAGAGAGACAGTCACTAGAATCCTTTGGCGTAACTGCTCAGGCTGAAGCTAGGGAATTCCCGAAAAAAAGGTGTGCGTGGGAGTGTACACCCCCACGCACACCTTTTTTTCGGCTACTTCTTACTCTGGCTGAGTAGTTACCCTTTGGCAATATCAGTACGGTAATGCATTCCTTCAAAATGTATCCTGGTTACGTTTTCATATGCCAGGGTGCGGGCTTCGGACATCGTCGGCGCAACGGCAGTTAAGCCAAGAACGCGACCACCGTTAGTCATAATTTTCCCATTTTCGGATTTCGTCCCAGCATGAAAGGCGATCACGTTTTCAGGCAGGGCATCCAGCCCGGTGATGGGGAGACCTTTCGAATAACTTTCCGGGTAGCCGCCGGAGGCCAGGACAACGCAGACGGACGTGGCTTCTTTCCAGCGAATTTGACCGGCGATTTGGTCGAGTTTCCCTTCTACACAGGCAATCATGATGTCGAGCAGATCGGATTCAAGAAGTGGGAGGACAGCTTGCGTTTCGGGGTCGCCAAAACGGCAGTTGTATTCCAACACTTTCGGGCCGTCTGGGGTGAGCATTAAGCCAGTGAACAGCACACCGACAAAGGGGTGACCTTCCGCCCACAGGCCGTAAATCGCGGGTTGGATGGCGGTTTCAAGAGCTTGCAGAATCAATTCCGGAGGGCAGAACGATGACGGGGCAAAAACGCCCATCCCGCCCGTGTTGGGGCCTTCGTCGTCGTCCAGCAGACGTTTGTGATCCTGTGCGGGGATCATCGGGACGACCGTTTTCCCGTCAC
>DATDOR010000342.1:0-5436 GCA_035293165.1 Anaerolineales bacterium
TTGTAAAAAACCCCAGCGCCACGCTCGTTGACCTCGGGGATGGCGTGGCCTGTGTCGAATTCCACACCAAAATGAATGCCCTCGACACGGACATCGGTGCAATGATCGATCAGGCAATGACCCGTGTCGAGACGGATTTTGAAGGCCTCGTCATCGGCAATGACGCCGAAAACTTCAGCGCAGGGGCGAATATTTTTGTCGTTGTGATGAATGCCCAGGCGGGCCAGTGGGATGTCATTGGCCAAATGATTCGCGGTTTGCAGGACCTGCACATGCGGATGCGCTACTTCCCCAAACCGGTCGTTGTGGCTCCAGCAGGGTTAGCCCTGGGCGGCGGCGCGGAGATGATCATGCACGCCAGCCGTGTGGTGGCGCATGTCGAACTTTATACGGGGCTGGTTGAGCTGGGAATCGGCGTGATCCCCGCGGGGGCCGGCACCAAGGAAATGATGCGCCGGATCATCAACCCGGCGATGAAGACTCCGAACGTGCTCGTGCTGCCGTTCGTTCAACGTCTTTTAGAGCAAATCGGCACAGCGAAAGTGGCTACCAGCGCAGAAGAAGCCCGGCAGTTCGGCATTCTTAGCCCTTGCGACCGGGTAATTTTCAACCGGGATCATCTGCTAGCCGAGGCCAAGCGCGAAGTCCTGGCGATGTCCGCTGCCGGATACGTCCCACCTCGCCCGGAAAAAATCTATGCAGGTGGGCGAGACCTGTATGCCGCAACCCAGGTTGCCCTCAAAGCTTACCTGGAAGCGAAGCAAATTTCCGAATACGACTTCAAAGTCGCCAGCAAACTGGCCTATATCCTCTCCGGTGGTGAATTCAGCCGCCCAACATGGGTCAGCGAACAATACATCCTCGACCTCGAACGCGAAGCCTTCCTTTCCCTTTGTGGAGAAGAAAAAACCCAGCAGCGCATGTGGCATACCTTGAATACAGGCAAGCCATTGAGAAACTAGAAGAATAGTACACAGAAGGCACAGAAAGCACAGATTTACACAGAAGGATTTTTAAGTGAATTTCAAGAAGGTTTATGAAACTCCAGGAAAGCTTAATGAGTTGACCGATAAAATCATGGCTCTTTGGGATTTGCCGTGGTTAATGCCAGATTTTGGGGTGTGAGTGGGGTGTACACCCCACTCACACCCCAAAATCTGGGGACCTCCCCGCCGATTCCCAAAGAACCTAAAATCATTGCCGTATTCTGGGAAGTCCTTCGTGAGTCAGGATATGGCTTCAGTGAAAAGGTTTACGAAAATCCCTTTGTAATCGCTATAAATGATGCTGGATACAAGGTAGAACCCCAAAAGAAAATTAAGCGGCTCATCTACGACAATGACATGAAAACCGCCCTGATAGCCCCTCAAAAATAACAATCTGTTGTATCTGTGTCCTCTGTGCCCTCTGTGTACAAAAATGACAGGAAAACCGCCCCGCTTCCCCCTCAAAAACAACCCTCTGTGGTATCTGTTTCCTCTGTGCCCTCTGTGTACAAGAATGACAAAAAAACCTCCTCGCTTCCACCTCAAAAACAATCCTCTGTTTGATCTGTTTCTTCTGTGCCCTCTGTGTACTAAACCTCTGGAGAATTAATATGAACTCTTTACCCTCAAATCGCGACCCCGTCATCGTCGCTGCCGTCCGGACAGCTATCGGCAAAGCCAAACGTGGCAGCCTGGCGACCGTTAACCCAACAGACATGGGCGCGGCGGTCATCCGCGAATTGCTTGGCCGCACCCCCTCGCTCAACCCTGTCGAAATTGACGATGTGATCATCGGCTGTGCCATGCCCGAAGGCGACCAGGGCTTGAACATGGGCCGTCAAGTTGCTTTGCATGCGGGCCTGCCCGTCAGCGTGGCAGCAGAAACCGTCAACCGTTTTTGCTCTTCCGGCCTGCAAACCATCGCCGACGCATCCATGCGGATCATGTCCGGGATGGCAGAGACGGTCATTGCCGGGGGCGTCGAGTCCATGAGCCTGGTTCCGATGATCGGCTTCAACTTCGTTCCCAACCCGGGGTTGGCGCAAAACGGTTGGGAAGTGTACATGAGCATGGGCCTGACTGCCGAACGGGTCTCCGAACAATACAACGTCACCCGCCAGGATCAGGACGAATTTTCCCTTCGCAGCCATCAAAATGCGGCCCGCGCGATCCAGGAGGGTACCTTCGAAGGCCAAATCGTCCCCTTAGATGTCACCGTCACCGAACTGGATGCCGACGAAAAACCTGTCACCCGCTCATTCACGTTTAAAGTGGACGAAGGGGTCCGGCTGGATACCAGCCTGGAAGGATTGGCCAGACTTCGCCCGGTGTTCAAGGAGGGGGGTACCGTCACTGCCGGGAACGCCTCCCAGATGTCGGATGGGGCGGCAGCGGTGATCGTCATGTCCCGCGCAAAAGCGGAAGCCCTGGGTCTCAAACCGATGGCCCGGTTCCTGTCCTTTGCGGTGGGCGGCGTCCCGCCGGAGATTATGGGCATTGGCCCGGTTGTGGCGATCCCGAAGGCGTTGAAAGTTGCCGGGCTGTCATTAGGAGACATTGGCGTCATCGAACTCAACGAAGCCTTTGCCGCGCAGGCTGTTGCCGTCATCCGGCAGGCTGAACTGGACCTCGATAAAGTCAACGTCAACGGCGGGGCAGTTGCCCTCGGCCACCCGCTTGGCTGTACCGGTGCAAAATTGACCACGCAAATCCTCTACGAAATGAAGCGCCAGGGGCATGAATTCGGCATGGTTACCATGTGCGTCGGCGGCGGCATGGGCGCGGCAGGGATTTTCCAGAATTTGAATTGAAATAAATCTCTGATCTCAGTACATTCTTCACCTCATGTAGCGCCGTTCAGTTTTGAGGGAGCAGACTTCACCGGTGGGCAGGTGATGATCCCCATGATCCTAAAACACTCGTCCGGCCATGATATTCAAACAGAAATCCCCTGCACCTTCGCCGGTGAGGTGGGGAGGATTGATAACAAAAAGCGTTTGGCAGATGGGTTGGCGAAGTTGATTGAAGACATCCTGGCGAAAGCAGAGGTATAGGCTGCGGAGCCGGTGAACGGAGGGTTGGAAGCCTTCCCTATCCCTCCGGCCAGCGTGTCGTAGGGACAGGGCGAGCATGGGCTAACCAATCCGGCGAGGATGCCGGTTCCAAACAGTACATGTTTGAAATGATGTACAAGGCCAACAAGGATTATCTTAAGGATAAGAACCTGAGTCACTTAATTTATACAGCTGATTTGTTAAGTAGAAAATTTTACCAGTGAAACGTTTCCCATAAACGAAAAACCAGCGTCTTTGTCAGCCCATTAATTCAGAGAACCCTCTGTGTCTATAATAGTGAGACAACTCCTCCCAATAATTTAGAGTGCAAGGCGGAGGAGAAAATGAGATGTCCGAGAATTCAAATGGTAGCGCAAAGGAAGTAATGCCCAACACAGAAGTAGTAGCAAAAGCCAGGCGCAAGCGATTCACAGCTGCGGAGAAACTGCGGATTCTCCGGGAAGTGGAAGCTTGTCGCGGGTCAGGAGAGATTGGTGCCTTGTTGAGGCGGGAGGGGATCTATTCCTCCTATCTCACGACTTGGCGCAAACAGCGGGAACTGGGTGAATTGGACGGGTTGACCCCGCACAAACGAGGACCCAAGCCCAATTCTGAAGCGCTCGAACTGGCCAAGTTGCGGCGTGAGCATGAGCGCTTGCAAGCGCGAATGCGCCGGGCAGAGTTGATCATCGATGTCCAAAAAAAAGTCGCACAGATGCTCGGGGAGCCGATCGAGGCCCCCGAATTGGACGACCCGAGTTGATCGTTTCGGTTGAGCAATTGGCTGAGACGGTCGGGGTATCGGCGGCCTGCCAGGCGCTGGATGTTCCCAGAAGCAGTCTTTACCGGACACGCAAAGTCACCGCACCACCAGTGGCGCCTGTCCCGGTGGTCTCACCCCGTGCGCTTCAGCCCACGGAGAAAGCGGAAGTCCGGCAAGTCTTGAACAGTGAGCGTTTTGCCGATCAAGCGCCGCGCGAAGTGTATGCCACCCTGATTGATGAAGGCAAGTATCTGTGCTCCTGGCGCACGATGTACCGGATCTTGGATGAGAATCAAGAAGTGCGAGAACGGCGCAACCAGCTGCGACACCCCCAATACACCAAACCCGAGCTCCTGGCCACCCAACCGAACCAGTTGTGGAGTTGGGATATCACGAAACTGCTAGGACCGACCAAATGGACATACTATTACCTGTACAACATCTTGGATGTTTTCAGCCGCTATTCTGTGGGTTGGCTGATCGCCGAACGCGAATCCGCCAGTCTGGCTGAAGCATTGATCGCAGCCACCTGTATCCGCCAAGGCATTCTGCCGGGTCAACTGACGATCCATGCGGACCGAGGGAGTTCCATGTCATCGAAACCAGTGGCCTTGCTCATGGCCGATCTGGGTGTCACGAAGACACACTCCCGCCCGCATGTTTCCAATGACAATCCGTTCTCGGAAGCACAGTTCAAAACCTTGAAATATCGCCCCGAGTATCCTGAACGATTTGGCTGCCAAGCGGATGCCCGTACTTGGGCGGCAGAATTCTTCCGCTGGTACAACTACGCGCATCACCATAGTGCCATCGGCCTCCTCACGCCTGCCGATGTGCATTTCGGACGCACCCAAACCATTCTGAAGCAACGCCAACAGGTTTTGCAAGCCGCTTATCTGAAAAACCCCGAGCGCTTTGTGAAAGGCCCCTCGAGCCCGGCTCAATTACCCCCAGCTGTCTGGATCAACCCGCCGAACGCGAACCTCCAGCCTGAGCAACTGCTACCGTCGTCGCCGTCGTAGGGTTTGTGGATCAGGGGGCGGTGCTTGTCCCGTCCCCTGATCCACAAACTTCAGCCTGAAAGGAGTACTTTTCACCAACATATACATAGCCAATCTACACTAATCTTTCAAACCAGTTGTCTCAAATCATTGACACATTCCGCAATTGCAAATATATTAAACCAATTTATAGTTCGTCTACGAAAGAATAAGGTTCGCTTATTACAGGAGAAGACTTTCGAAATGTATCGACTATTATCTAGTAAAAGTGGTCTGATCAAAGACATTACCATCAATGACAACACATACGAAATATCTATAACGGATCGAAATGGTCATGAAATAAAGAAATCAAGCCTTTCTGCTGGTGAAAAAGAGGTTTTTGCCATCTCCTTGCTATGGGGATTGGCTCAGACAAGTCAACTAAAATTACCTATTATCATCGACACGCCTTTATCCCGATTGGATAGCACCCATCGCGATAATATCGTAAACAATTACTTCCCCAATGCCGGAGAACAGGTCATTATTTTATCTACCGACACCGAAATCGATAAAGAGTATTTTCGGACACTTCAACGTCACCTGAGTGGTGCAGCTAGTCTTGAGTTTGATGAGAGGCAGGAGCTAAC
>DATDOR010000343.1:0-3566 GCA_035293165.1 Anaerolineales bacterium
TCCGAAAAAATGGTGTCCGCAGGGGGTGTACACCCCCTGCGGACACCATTTTTTCGGGTTCTTACCCCCTGCAGGTGGGGGAACTGAACGGTTACGTCGCGTTCCTCGCTTAATAATTCGAGAAGGGCTTGTTTGAAAATATTTTTCATTCGTTCTTCTTCAACCGTTAGAGTCATGAGATTGTCCTTACTTCGTGCAATTGGAGTCATTTTACCATGATCCACCCCTTATCAACGTATGGCCTCCTCCCAACCTTTTAACCCTAGCATAACCCCCACCGATACATCCCACTCCTGGCTCGGATGGGCAATGGTCTCCATCGCCACCCTTGCGTACAGCATCGCCGCGCCGATTGTCCGGTGGGCGATTTTGGACGGGATGAACCCAACGACCTTGCTGATGGTTCGGATGGTGATGACAACAGCGTTGCTTGGTGGTTCACTGGCGATATTTGCGCCTTCAAAACTCAAGATTGACCGGCGCGGTTTCTGGATTGCCATTTTGGCGGGGGCAGTCAATGGGACCGGTTTTCTGACCTTTTTCTGGTCGCTCAAGCGGTTGGATGCTTCGATCAGTGCGATGCTGTTTTCACTTGCTCCACTCGTCATCCTGGGAATGCTCGCCCTGCGCGGGGAGAAGTTGACGTACCGGCATCTGGTCCGGCTGGGGTTGGGATTGGCCGGGGTTTATCTTCTGATTGGGCCGGGAGGGGATGTGGATTTAATGGGTGCGCTGCTCGTTGGCTTGGGCATCATCACTTTCTCCTTTCAATTGGTGATGTTGCAATGGTATCTCAAAGATTACGATGGCTGGACGATTACCTTTTACATCCTTACCGCGATCATGGTGGATGTGGTCATCTGGTGGCTGATCCAGGGCCGGGAATGGCACGATCCAGGTGTCCGAGGTTGGACGGCGATTTTCATTCTCGCAATCGTCAGCACTTTTCTCGCGCGGCTGGCAATGTTCGCTTCTGTGCGGTATATTGGGAGCGGGCAGACCGCCCTGTTCATGCCGCTCGAAACGCTGCTAACTGTGATTTGGTCTATCATGTTTCTCAACGAAAAACTGAGCTTGTTGCAGTGGGTAGGAGGAGGGTTGATTTTAGCAAGCGTCGTGCTTGCGGTTCAACGGTTGCGATTTACGAAGGCTCGTTTCCGTTGGCGGCGTTCGACGAGGATATAAAATATGGAAAAACAACTCCTTGCTCCTGCCTGGTATTATGACGCCCCACTCGAAGTGACTCACGGCGAGGGAATTTATCTTTATACAGACGATGGCCAACGCTACATGGATTTCATCTCCGGGTACGGGGTGAACAGCACCGGACACTGTCACCCCAAAATTGTGAAAGCTGCCCAAAAACAAGCCGCCCGGCTTATCCACGTCTCCACGACGGTTATCAACCGTCAAGCATTGCGACTGGCGGAAAGATTGATTGAAGTCACCCCACCCGGGCTGGATATGATGTACTTCTCCAATAGTGGCTCTGAAGTGATTGAAGGGGCCATCAAACTCTCCCGAATGGTGACAGGACGTTCGGAATTGGTTGCCTTTCGCGGGGCGTTCCACGGACGGACGACAGGCGCGACAGCCCTCACCACTTCCAAAGCCTATTATCGCAAGGGAAACGGCCCGTTCATTCCTGGCATTCACTTCGCTCCCTACGCGAACCCCTACCGCTGCCCGGCCGGGGGGCGCGGCGATAACTGTGCACAAGCCTGCCTCGCAGAATTGGATCGCGTTTTTAACCACCAGGTGCTTCCTTCACAGGTGGCGGCGATCTTTGTTGAACCAATTCAGGGTGAAGGTGGCTACGTCGCCCCGCCCCCGGCATTTCTTCAGGGGTTACGTCAACGTTGCGACGAACACGGGATTCTGCTCGTGGCAGACGAAATCCAGAGCGGGATGGGGCGGAGCGGCAAATGGTGGGCCATTGAACACGCGGGTGTAATCCCCGATTTGATGACGGTGGCGAAAGGGATCGCTTCGGGTTTCCCATTGAGTGCTCTGGTTGGCAAACCCGAGATTATGTCCCAGTGGTTGCCGGGGATGCACGGCACAACCTTTGGTGGGAATCCGGTCTCGTCTGCTGCCGCGCTGGCGACGTTGGACGTGATTGAAGAAGAAAAATTGGTAGAGAACGCCGCCGCGCGCGGGGAACAGGTACAGGCCGGATTGCGCGAACTGCAAGCGGATTTTCCCATGATCGGGGATGTGCGCGGGAAGGGGTTGATGATCGGGGTGGAATTCGTGACCGAGGACGGTTCGCCCAACCCGGAGGCGGTGGAAGCAATTCGGGCGCGTTGTTTAGAGGCGGGCGTGCTCTTATCTCCCTGTGGCCCACTCAGCCAGACGATTCGCCTCGCGCCCCCGCTCGTGATCACCGAAGAGCAGATTGACCAGTTTCTGCAAATATTTGGCGCAGCCCTGGATGCCGTGAGATGACGATCCTCTTCGTTGACCTCGAACACGACCACCTCCAAAACGATCCCACCCTCTGGGAGCTATCCCGCGCGCGCCTCATGCAAATCAAATACCGCCTCGAAGAAATCTCCGGCGACCCTTGCCTGATCATCCGGTATGATCAAATTACCCCCGATCGGGTAAGCGAACTGACACCCCGCGCACTCGCTGTCTCGGGCTGTTATTCGGATTACATTCATTACGATCCCGCGTCCCTGGCCGGGTTGCGTGCCGTTTTCAAACAGGTTACTACCCCGATCATCGGCTTCTGCGCCGGGATGCAGCTCATGGCCGAAACGTATGGAGCTAAACTGGCACCCATTGGCTTTCTCGCCCCCGGTGAACCAGACCCCACCGCAGAAGGAAACTTCCCTGCTCATGTGCCGGGTATGATTCAAGAACGCGGGTTTCTCCCCATCGAAATCTGCGCCCCCGAACATCCTCTCGTCGCCGGCCTGCCCACCACCCCGATTGTCTTCCAGGCCCACTACTGGGAATTGAAAAACCTCCCTGAAGGTTTTCAAACTCTCGCCTACAGCCCTACCACCCCCATCCAAATCATCGCCCACCGTACGCTTCCACTTTTTGGAACGCAATTTCACACGGAGCAATATGATGATGAAAATCCTGACGGGCGGAAGATATTGGAAAATTTTTTTAAACATGCAATTATGTCATTCCGAGGAGCGGAGCGACGAGGAATCCCCGATGTTGTTAGCATCCCCTTGACGATGCCGGTGTTCTTCGCGTTCACGAAGCCACGTTGGGTGTGCTTACGCTGGTTTGACTACGGTTTTCTCTACCCCGATTTGCCGGCTCCCACATTCCGGGCAGCGTGGGCGCGGGCGCCTTGACAGCAATGTGAGAAGGATGAGGATGATAACTGCCGTTACACCTATCATTATCATCACATTATTCATGTCCTATCTCCTTACCAGTAAAGACCTGGATGGGCTGCTGCCCTACACCGGCACGATCTTCCAATAGCCGGTGTAGCAGGTTTATAACTCTTATTTTATCAGAATCATGAAAACACGACACCGTACTCGCGAACCCCGTTCTTCTTCTGCTCCGAAAGGCAATCCCTTCCCTCCCGGCCT
>DATDOR010000344.1:0-2696 GCA_035293165.1 Anaerolineales bacterium
GTCTCCGGGCGGTATCCCAGATTGGGGCCAAACCGTTCATCATATTTGCGCCCGAATTCCCAATTCGCCATGTCAGATTCGATTTCAAAGAAACCACCACCCGTCTGGTAGTCGAACCGTACTCCGTCAAATACGAAGAACTCCGCTTCTGGCCCCCAATAGCTCACGTCAGCGATGCCGGATTTCGCCAGGAAGCTTTCGGCTTTGCGCGCAACGTACCGGGGATCTTTGGTGTATGGCGCGCCGCTGACAGGGTCTCGAATGTTGCAGAGGATATTCAACGTGGGAATTTCCAGCATTGGGTCTACAATGGCAGTGGCCGGGTCTGGCATCAGTAGCATATCTGACTCGTGGATGTCCTGAAAGGCGCGGATACTGGAGCCATCGAACCCCAGCCCCTCTTCAAACACATCCTCAGCGAGATAGCGAATAGGCATGGAAAAGTGATGCCACCTCCCTAGCAAGTCGGTAAACTTGTAATCCACGATTTGCAGGCCGCGTTTGCGGGCATATTGCACCACTTCGCGGGGGGTGGTACACCGTTCAACGTCCGGGGTGAGTATGGGGGGTGTGCTGCCGTTCTTCCGCCCATTGACCGGGTAGGTGAGTTCGGCTATCTCTTGCACGGGGCGTAACTTTGGATGTGGGTACATAAAAGCCTCCATTTGAATAGTTCTCGATTAGGCTTCCTCGCCATTCCCGTTGCCATTCTTAAGCAGGCCCGGGAGGGCTTTTACCAACTCGCCTAGACCTTTACCGGTCAGGCTCTCGATGACGACAGGCAATTGGGCAATAATGTCGGTAATATCGTGTGTAATCTTCGAGACTCCGGTGCCGTTTCCGTTTCCGCCGCCGATCACGACGATTTTCTCGGTCTTGCTCAACGGAGAAGCCACTGCGCTCGCCAACTCAGGGAGAATGTCCACAACCATTTGGGTTACAGCGGCGTCATTGTATTGCTTCCAGGAATCGGCTTTCTTTGCCATTGCTTCAGCCTCGGCGACTCCCCTGGCCTGGAGGGCGTCGGCGGTCGCCTGGCCTTCCAGTCGTGTGGCTTCGGCGGTGGCTTGCGCCAGGGTTTGAATGCGATAACGCTCGGCGTCAGCAGGTTTGGCAACCTGGGCTTGTAATTCGCGGAATTTGCGTTCGATTTCTTTGCCCTGAACGGCGATTTCCTGTTCTTTGGCAACCAGTTCCACGGCAATCTCTTCCCGTTTGACTTTTTGCTGTTTCTTGAACCGTTGAAGATCGTAAGCGAGATCGCTTTCGGCTTTGGCTCCCGAAACTTCAGCGAAATATTCGGCTTCTTTGACTTCCTTTTCGCGGCGATAGTTGGCAATGGCAGTGTCGGCTGCGTAGCGGGCAGCCATTGCTTCTTCTTCGGCTTTGGCTTCTCCGATGATGGCATCACGTTTTACCTGGGCCACGCGGGGTTTTCCAAGCGCTTCCAGATAGCCCTCTTCGTCGGCGACATGGCGGATGGTGAGGGAGACGATCTGCAAGCCCATCAGGTCAAGGTCGGACTGGGCAGCGTCCCGCACGCGCTGGGCGAACTCCGCGCGGTTCAGGTACACGTCTTCCACAGAAAGGGTGCCGATGATCGCACGCAGGTAGCCGTCAATCACCTGCAAAGCCACCTGGCCAATTTCATTGGTGGGTTTGCTCAGGAATTGTTCGGCGGCCAGGCTTATGCTCTTTTCATCGCTCTTGATTTTGGTTTGTGCAACGCCATCCACTAAAACTTTTACGCCTTGTTTGGTGTAGGCATCGGCGGCGTTCACGTCCAGGGTTTGCAGGCCGAGGCTGAGCGTTTGGGCACGTTCCACGATGGGGCGCACGAACGCCCCCCCGCGTACAAAACGGTATTTGCCCCTTCCGTAGATGACGAGAACTTCATTTGGGCCTGCTTTGGTGTAACGCCAATACCACAGGGCGATCAGGCCTATCAAAAATGCGGCGCCAGCAATAATGAGTAAAGTGATTTGTGCAGGGGTCATGGTGATTCTCCTAAATTGGAAGTTTTAGCGGCTGGCAAAAGCCGGTTTGTGAAGGATGGTATCCATCAGGGAGGTTGCGGGTTTATCCGTTGCTGAGACGGCTCGAATATCATTGATTGTGTTGACTGCTCCATAACGAACCAGGTCTTCCCCGATCTTGTCTTTCAGGGCTTGGATGGTAGGGGCAGCGTAGATAGTGGTTCTGTCCAGCCGGTTGAGGCGGGCGGTGTACAGGATGCCATCCCTGGAAAAAACATCCAGGCCATAGCGGTGCAGTTTGTCGTCCGTCCGGCGGAAATAAGTCAGTTTTGAGGAATGTGGGGATAGATAATCTCGGAAAAGTTCCCAGAGGGCCGGGTCGAGTTTGCGGATGGTCATATCATAGATGCTGTTGAGATGACCTTGCCGGATCAGATGGCTGCCCACGATCTTTTGGAGCCCCACGATTCCCAACCCGGCTTCGAGCGGAGCGGAAAACGTTATCCCATTCAGCGGGGCGATCAACGCTACCCCATCGCTACTATGTGCGGGAAAGACTGCAATATCGTCCATGTCCCGCTTGGGTGTCCGAAAGGTGAATGAAGGGGCGTAGAGTTTTAGATCGTAGGACGAAAAATACAGTAGATTTAGGTCTTTTCGATCGGTGATCCGGCCATTTTCCAGGAAGTGATCCCGGAGCCAGCGGCGCAGTTCAGGAAT
>DATDOR010000345.1:0-5864 GCA_035293165.1 Anaerolineales bacterium
AACACTGACCTTTTTGCGTCTTACAAATCTAAAGCTGGGATTAGTCATCAATTTTGGAGACAAACTTGTCAAAAATGGGATTCATCGCGTTGTCAACGGGTTAGAAGAAAATTCAAAACCATCTCATCAATTCCCCAGACCACTCAAAAAACCTTAGCGTCTCCCCGCCTTTGCGTCCTTGCGTTAAAAAATAATGCTCAATCCTATCTTAACTCGTTTAAATTTAACCCTCCGTGTTTTCCTCTACGGCCCACGCGGGATCGCTGATCCCCGCCCACCCATCCCCCCCCTCACTCCCGAAGAAGTCGCGGAGGCCCAGGTATTTTTCCCCCTGCCCAAATTCTTCATCTTCGGCCACGCGCGCTCCGGGACGACGCTGCTCATGCGCCTCACCAACCTGCACCCGGACGTCCTCTGCAACCGCCAGGCGCACTTCTTCTCCCGCCGCCCCACTTTGCAAGCCCTCGTCGCCGACCCGGACGTGGCGAACTGGCTCAGCCGTGGCAGTTTCCGCTGGAATCGCGGCCGCGACCTGTCCCCCGTCGTCATGCGCGCCGCCGCCGACTTCATCCTCGAACGCGATGCCCGCCAGCAGGTTGCCCGCATCGTCGGCGACAAAAGCCCGAACAGCCTGCTCAACGGGGAGGCCGTCCGGTTGATGCACGATATCTACCCCGACGCCCGGCTGATCTTCATTATCCGCGACGGGCGCGACGCTTCACTCTCCCACCGTTTCCAAAGTTTCATTGACGCCACCCAACATTTGACGAAAGCGGACTGGAAAATCCGCGCAGACTTCGAGCGCATCCCCGACAGTTTCCGTGCCCAAACGGGGTCTTCCCCGTCCAAATCCTTATTCACCGAATGGGGTATCCGCGACGCCGCTCGTGGGTGGGTTGCCAACGTTATCGAGACGCACGCCCTCGGGCAGGAGTTGTACCAGGATCGTTACCTCTCTCTTCGCTTTGAAGATTTACTTGACAATCCTACGGATGAAATGTTACGCGTCTGGGATTTCTTGGGGGCAGACATTACATTGCCTGGTTTAACTCAATCCGTGTTAGACGCTCAAAACGTCAACCGCGATGCCAGATGGCAGGAAACCAAAGCGGGTGACCTCGCCGATGCCATTCCGAAAGGTCAATCGGGGAGCTGGCAGGAGTTTTTCAGTGTGCGGGATAAGCAGGTGTTTGAGGAGGTGGCGGGGGAGACGTTGCGGGAGTGGGGGTACGAATAGGTAAACAGGTACATAAGTAGACAAAGTACACAGGTAAACAGGAAATTACTTGTCTACGTGTTTACCTGTATACCTGTGTACTCACTGAAAGGACAAACAATGAAATTCTTAATCGCCGGTCTCGGCTCCATAGGACGCCGACATTTTCGTAACTTGCGCGCGTTGGGCGAACATGACATTTTGCTCTACCGCACCCACAAAGCTACCCTGCCCGACGATGAACTCGCCGGGGTCCCGGTGGAGACGGATTTGCACGCCGCGCTGGCCCGCAAGCCCGACGCGGTCATCGTCTCCAACCCGACCGCGCTGCACCTGGACGTGGCGATCCCGGCGGCGGAGGCGGGGTGCCACTTATTCCTTGAAAAACCGGTTTCGCACTCGATGGAGGGGGTGGACAAGCTGCGCGAGGCCGTTGCCCGGAATGGGGTGCGTGTCCTGGTCGGATTCCAGTTCCGGTTTCATCCGGGGCTGCGAACGGTGAAAGACCTGCTCGCGCGGGGCGAGATTGGACAGCCGGTCAGCGTGCGCGTCCATTGGGGCGAGTACCTGCCCAACTGGCATCCGTGGGAGGATTTCCGCGTGGGGTACGCTGCCCGGCCCGATTTGGGGGGCGGGGTGGTACTGACGTTGTGCCACCCGTTGGATTATCTGCGGATGTTGTTGGGGGAGGCAGAGGTGGCCTGGAGTTTGACGAGCAACCAGGGATTGGGTCTGCCCGTCGAGGATACGGCGGAGATCGGGTTACGGTTTGCGAATGGAGCAGTGGGCAGTGTGCATCTGGATTATGTGCAGAGGCCACCGGGTCATTGGTTGGAACTCGTGGGAACGGAGGGCACGATTCGTTGGGATAACGCGGACGGAGCGGTGAAGATTTTCAGGGTTAGTAATAACGATTGGGAAACAGTGCTGCCCCCCGCTGGATTCGAGCGGAATACGATGTTCGCGGATGAGATGAAGCATTTCGTTGCGATCATGCGCGGGGAGCAGTCC
The DNA here is from genome assembly GCA_035293165.1 of Anaerolineales bacterium. Lineage (GTDB taxonomy): Bacteria > Chloroflexota > Anaerolineae > Anaerolineales > JABWBV01 > JABWBV01. The sequence goes on from DATDOR010000345.1 coordinate 2,228, forward strand.
CCTGCCTGCACATTAGAAGATGGAGTAAAAGTTTTGGAGATGTGTTTGGGAATATTGGGAATTAGGGAATAGCATCCCAAAGGATGTTGGGGGAGTCTTTTTTCGCATACATGGTGTATTCGTCCAATTTGATCACGACGTAATCATTTTCCAGGAAGGGCATGGCTTCTTCAGAATTGCTCCAGAGTTGGACGACGAGGTCGGGTTGCAGTTCCCCAATGGAGTAGGCGTAGTTCCATTTGTTGTGGCCGGGGCGGAAGTCTTGATCGTCGGAGATGCCCCGGATGGGGCGCGGATCGCCTTGGGCGATGACTTTGTCGGCCTTTCCCAAGAGGTCAATGGAGAACCGCTCGGAAAAATAGGAAATGGCCCCTGCACTGACGACGGCGATGCTGGCTTCGTCAGTGGTGATTTCTCTGATGAGCAGACCTGTGATGGTGTGATCCTCGTTCCCGGTGACAAAGATGGGACGTTTGATCGTAGACCATTTTCGGAAGGAGTCCATTTCGAGCAAGGTGTTGAAGCTAAACAAACTGGTGGCGACGATAGCAATCAGGGCGAATTGGGTGATGCGTTGTACCCACAACCGGTTTTCTTGTTTGAATTTTAGGATGCCTTGCCGGATTAAGTCGAGTGCAAGGACGAAGAGGATAAAAAAGCCCGGCATAGCGATGGAGATGAAGCGATTGGCTCCGCCTTTGTGCTCCCAGGCATCGCCCCCGACGTAAACGCTATATGCGGATTGGACCAGGAAGATGAAGAGGAGCAGGCCCGTTTCCCGGTTGAGACGGGTGAGCAAGATAGTGAAGGGGATGAGGTAGAGAAACCAGTTCATCGTCCAGACGAATTGGCCGTACACGATGAGGCCGCGCTGAACCCGGTCGAAGAGGGAATAGCCGCCCATTTTGAGGTAATAGGTGTTAGGGAGGGGTTCGCCGTAGTAAACGAGGCGGGCAATGGTTTGAACGGCAAAGAACCCCGCGAAAAGGCCGAGTCCCCAAAGGAGGTGTTGGCGGCGATGTTGGGGATCGAAAACGGCTAGGAAGAGGAAGATTGCCAGGAAAGCGACAAACGCATCCAACCGAACCCAACTGGCGAGGCCCATCAGCAGGTAAGGCCAATAAGAAAAGGCGTTTTGTTTGAGGCTGCGGAGGACGATCCAGAGGGAAATGGTAAGCAAGAGCGTGATTAAACCCACCTCCATCCCTTGCAATGTCCAGTTATTGAGGGAGAAGAAGAAGGCGGTGAGGAAAACGGCGGGGAGGGTGAGAAGGGGGTTGCTGGTTAGCTCGTCGCCGATTTTTTTGACAAAGTAGAGGTTGGTGGCGAGAATGAGCACACCGAGGATTTGCACGGGCAGGCTCATTTGAGAAAGGGGCAGGGGAAGCAAATGAACGAGCGCCATCACACCTACCCAAAGTGGATTCGTGAATCCTTCTACCCGTTCGCCCCCCGGATTCCAGACCGGGCCGTAACCCTCGGCCAGGTTTTTGCCGTACCGCATGGAAATCATGGCATCATCGAAGAGGACAAAGTAACGTTCTCCATTGATGATAAAACTCGTGCGCTCGATAAAGCGTGCGGCGTATATCAGAAAGGTGAGTACAAGCAGGAGGAAAATTAGATCGTGAATCTTAGGGCGCATGGTAATTTTCGTTTCCCATTTTGGGTAGCGGCACGGTATTATATCCCTTTCCGAAAAGACTGGCAGTAAACGATGCTTTTTAGAATTCGTCGCTTTCTTCGTAGAGTTAGTCTAAAATCTCTAGGCAAATTTGGGCTATTCGTTTTCAGTCTATTTTTGTTTATGTTGGCACTGATCTTTTTGAAAGAGGGGGCAAAACAACTTGGGCCATTTGTGCGAAATTATTTGGATGTGGATAATGCGGCCAACGCACTGGGCTTTGGCTGGTTGTTCGCGTATTCGGTGATGTCAGGGTCTCCAGTCGCGGCAATAACATTGACTCTGCTGGATGTCGGGACGCTCGACCGGTTGGAGGCGTTCGCGATGATCAACGGGTCCAGGCTGGGAGCGTCGTTTATCGTACTGTTCGTGGGGTTTTTGTACTCGTTACGTGGGAAAGAGCGGCGGTTGAGTATGTCCACCGGGATGCTCTCGCTATTGGTTACACAAACCACATACCTCCCCGCACTTTTTCTAGGCGGGTGGCTGCTCGGGACAGGATGGCTGGACAAATTTCAGTTGGCGAATGCCTTGCAGCTTTCCTCGGTCTTTGACTGGATTTTCGACCCCATTACCGGATTTTTACTATCCTTTCTCCCGCGTTGGGCGATATTTATCTTAGGCTTTTTGGTGATGATGGGCAGTTTTTCGTTGATTGATCGGTCACTCCCTGAAATCAAATTGGAAGATACCGGCTTCGGTGGGATGGCGCGCATTTTGTACCGGCCATTGTTCACCTTTTTGCTGGGAGCGGGAGTGACGACCCTGACTATGTCAGTATCCCTGTCGGTTTCTATCCTGGTGCCCCTTTCGATGCGCGGGTACATCCAGCGAGAGAATATTATCCCATATGTCATGGGGGCGAATATCACGACGTTTATTGACACGCTCATCGCCGCGGTTTTGCTGGGCAACCCGCACGCATTTACCGTCGTTTTGTTAGAGATGCTTAGTGTTAGTCTGGTATCCCTGATTATCATTAGCTTTTTCTATATCCGTTACGAGCGCGCGATTTTACAGCTTGAAGAAGGGCTGCTTACCCGGCGCTCGGCATTGATGATTTATATGTTTGGGATCGTTGGCATCCCAATCCTACTCATGCTTTTTTAGGAGGTTGAGATGCGTTGGCTTATTAGCACAAACGGCGAGAGTCGATTTGATCAAGCAGCCACTTTTGCAGCCAGTCTTGTCAATCCGGTCGAAGATGAGGTCATCTTGTTGGGATTTCAGGAGGAGGTTGAAAATCCAGCGTTATCCGCTTCCCTACAAAAATTAACGGAGTCGTTTGGCAAGACGCGGATCAAACAGATACTTCAATCAGGCAATCCCGTCGATCTAATTGAAGAAATAAATAAAAAAGAAAAAGTGGATATTGTTGTCTATGGTTCCAGAGGACGGCATGGTTTTTCCAGATTGATTTTGGGTTCCGTTGCAGCCTATCTTGAACATCGCTTGAAATGTTCACTTCTGGTCATTCGGGATAAACCAGTTCCTGTCCAAAAAATATTGGTCTCAGTGACCCGGAGTCCTGCGAGCCAAAACCCTGTGAAAGTTGCCGGGAAAATCGCGCAAAACACTGGAGCAAATGTTACATTATTGCATGTCATGTCACAACTTCCTTTGACGGATAAAGCCCGGACTGGTCCATTGCACATGACCGCCGAGGAAGCCATCGCGCAGCATACGTTGGAAGGAGACCACTTGCAACAGGCGTTGGAAACTTTACAAAAAATGGGGGTGCAAGCGAATGCGGTTTTGCGGCATGGGTTGGTTTTGGATGAAGTGATTGCTGAACTCAAGGAGGGCAATTATCACATGCTGATTATCGGCGCCCACCGCATACCAGAGAATTTGCCGCTTGCCAATTTGCTGATGGAAGATATGGCAGACATGATACTCATGCATACCCAATGCCCAGTGTTAATCGCATGATTTCAGGCTCTTTGGGATTAG
>DATDOR010000346.1:0-3398 GCA_035293165.1 Anaerolineales bacterium
GCGCAGGCCGCGACGATACTGCCTTTTTGGGTCGTTTGGGTGGTCGCTTCCAACGCGTCCATCAAGTACAAGCGGCAAAGTTGGGTGGCGAAGTGTTCGGTGGCGACGCTGATTTCCCCGGAATGCCAGTGTTCGCCAATCGTGACCATGACCGGTTGAATGATTTCGAGGAGAACGGTTTCGAGCGGGAACATTGTGAATGCAGCCTGGATGATTTTGTGTGCTTCTTGTTCATCCAGATGGATCAGGGCATTGACGAGCGCAGGCCGGACTTGCTCGGAGTTTTGAAACCCTTGCTCGGCAATTTCCTTGACAGCATACCCTTTAACTAAAGGGTGTTCCCCACTTTCGATCAGGGTATTGAGGAGCTTGATGGCTTGTCCGATGGAAAGGCCCCCCGCCGTTTGCATTTTTAACCAGTTAAGGGCAGCGATGTCATATTCAGAATAAAGCCGGTAGCCGGTATCTTTTCGGTACGGTTCCGGGAAACCATACCGGCGCTCCCAGGCGCGCAAGGTGACTGGAGGAATATTGGTTTGTTCCGAAACGGATTTGATGTTATAGATGGGATCGTGCGAGAGTTTCGTGTTCATAGGGTTATCTCTTGATAGAAATGCAGCGAGCGTTGGCGTGTCCACTGGTGGTCAATGATGGGGGTTGGATAATCTTTGCCGATCAGACATCCAGTCTGTTTTCGCACATCCAGGGGCATTGCCAAGGGTTCGTGTATCTATTGTACAGCAACCTTATGCAGTTCAGGTACCCAGCGGCGGATGAAATTTCCTTATTTGGACTGGTTGTACGGCAATTTTCGTTCTAAAATATCTCCCTGTTCGATCATCCTGATCCGGGAGTTCTGCGATGTCCCCTCTGCTTTCCATCTCATTTTTCATTTTGCTCGGTTATCTCTCCGGTTCGCTGTCGTTTGCGTTGTGGATCACCCGCGCGGTGAGGGGCGTTGACGTGCGCGAGGCAGGTTCCAAACATGCCACGACGACGAACACCATCCGCCAGGCAGGGTTCGGACCGGGCGCGCTCGTCTTGATTTTGGATATCACAAAAGGCTTTGTTCCTGTTTATCTGGCATCCCGCGCGAACCTGCCAGACTGGGGGATTGGTCTGACCGCCGCGGCGGCTGTTGCCGGGCATTGCTGGCCGCTCTTTGCCAGATTTCGTGGGGGGATGGGGCTTGCAACGGCAGGAGGGGGGCTGCTGGCAGTTTCCTGGCTGGCGTTTGTGGTGGGAATAGGGATTCTGGTTGCTCTTACGCTGGCGCTTAAACACGGCGCGCGGGCAAGTGTCCTGACGGGGTTACTGCTCGCCCCCGCCTTCTTCGCGTTCGGTCTGCGCGGAGCGGTGATCTGGATCGGGGGATTGGCCGGGCTGGTGATCGCCGCGCGTTTTACCGCAGATTGGCGACGGCAATATCAAGAATTATGGCTGGACCGAGAAGAAGACGCCAGAACGAACTCAGGGTGATCCGGTTACAACAATTGGTAAGAAGTCTGCACTAACGGGTAGCGATTATTTTTTGAGACCATGATTTATGCTTTCAACAAATTTTCTGGCAGCTGAAACCGGATCATTTTTCGTGCGTATAGCCTCGCCGACTTCTCGAACCAACGCTGACCCCACAATAACGCCGTCGGCAACTTCTCCAACGGAAGATGCCTGATCAGGGGTGGAAATACCGAATCCCACCGCGAGCGGAACCCGCGCGTATTTCCGTACCCGTTCGGTGAATTCCCGTAACCCGACGGGGAGGTCAGACCGAGACCCCGTCACCCCCATAACTGAAACCAGGTAAACAAACCCTGTCGTTCGTTTGCAAACCAATTGGATGCGTTCCTCCGTGCTGTTAGGCGCTACTAAAAACACCAAAGCCAGCCCATGCTCCTTACATAGATTTTCCAGTTCGCCTGCTTCCTCCGGCGTCAAATCCGGCACGATCAGCCCGTTGGCCCCCGCTTCTTTCGCGTCTTGAACGAACCGTTCTATACCATAGGCCAGGATCGGATTGATGTACCCCATCAACATAAACGGGATCGTCACCCCGCGCGCGCGCAGTTCCCGCACCCCGGCCAGGCACCGCGCTACCGTCATTCCTTTTTCGAGCGCGACTTGCGTACTGTGCTGGATTACCGGCCCATCGGCGAGTGGATCGGAGAATGGCACGCCCAACTCCATCAAATCCGCGCCCGCCTCCGCGCAGGCCTGGATGATGTCGAGCGAAGTTTCGTAATCAGGATACCCTAAGGTGAAGTAGGGCATAAAAGTTGGTTTATTTTTAGAAAATGTGTCTTTGATGTTCATTAGAATTCTGCGGTACGCAGATTTATCAGATTTCGCAGATTTTTTCTTTTTATCTGCGTAATCCTTGAAATCTGCGTACAAAATCAGTAACCGTTCACTTGGTGAGGGGATTATCCAAAAAAATGGTGTCCGCAGGGGGTGTACACCCCCTGCGGACACCATTTTTTTGGGTTCTTACCCCCTTCAGGTGGGGGAACTGAACAGTTACCAAAATCATTGATGTATCCAGGATAAAGAGCCTTTCTTGGCGTTGTCGTAACCGAACCGTTTATGCTTGGCTTCTGGGCCGAAGTTGAGGAGCAGTCCAACTTCGTAGGATGTGGCTTTTAGATAGGTTAGGATTTGCGCCTCGTGTTCATTCGGAGTTCAATCACCAGAGCATTTTCATAAACCTTTTCAGAAAAACCGTAGCCCAATGCATTGTATACACTAAAAAATGCACCAATGATTTTCTCCGTAATATCTGTATGTTTAAAGTTTGCGTACATCCTCGCTTCCTTCTTTGTACGCAGATTTTCTCAGATTTCTCAGATTTATCCCTAATCTGAGAAATCCTGGAAATCTGCGTACGAAAATCAGATTGCATTTAGGACTGTATCCAAATCTTTATCTCCCCTCCCCGACAAATTGACGATTAAAATACTGTCTTTCGACATCGCTGGGGCACGCTTGATCGCTTCGGCAACGGCATGGGATGATTCCAGCGCCGGGATGATCCCCTCCAACTGGCACAGCGTTTGAAAGGCCTCCAACGCCTCATCATCCGTCGCATACGTGTAAAACGCACGCTCCAACTCCCGCAAGCGCGTATGTTCCGGCCCAACGGCGGCGTAATCCAACCCCGCGCTGATGCTGTGTGTGAGGGCGATCTGCCCATCTTCATCCTGCATCACATAGGTGTACGTCCCATGCAGCACCCCAGGCCGTCCCAGGCGGGGGTCGGCAAACCGCGCGGCGTGCTTGCCCCCCTCGATTCCTTCCCCCCCCGCTTCGACGCCGATCAAATCCACATTTTCATCGGCGATAAATTCATGGAAAATCCCAATCGCGTTCGACCCCCCGCCCACACAGGCTACCACCGCATC
>DATDOR010000347.1:0-4458 GCA_035293165.1 Anaerolineales bacterium
CTTTGATTGGCTCATTTTGCAATTACAGCTTGCTATACTCGAAGGCGCACCCCGTTTCGAGAGTTTGCGAGACAAAGTCGTGTACATCGCCGAAGAACTCGCCGGGAAAACGGCCATCCCAATGGTGCTATCGCAGTTATCCCTGATTGACCGCGTCCGCACCCCGGAGTATTGGGACACGATCACCCTCCCCCAACTCGAAGATGTGCGTCGTTTCCTCCGCGACCTGATCCAGTTCGTCGAACGCGAAGCCCGCGACCCCATTTATACCGACTTCACCGACCAGCTCGGCGAAGTGCGCGAAGTCGCGCTCCCCGAAATGACGACCAGTGTCAATTTGACCCAATACAAACGCAAAGTCCAGCAATTCCTTGCCGCCCACCAAAACGACCGCGTCCTCCGCAAAATACGCTTCGCCATGCCCCTCGATGCCAACGATCTCCATCAACTCGAAGACCTGCTCTTCCAGGCCGGGGAACTCGGCTCTCGTGAGGAATTCGAGCGCGCCTACGGCCAACAGCAGAATCTTGGTCTTTTTATCCGCACCCTGGCTGGGCTTGATCGCCGCGCCGCCAAAGACGCCTTCGCCGAATACCTGAACGACAAACTCTACACTGCGGATCAAATTCGCTTCGTCAACTACCTCATTGACCACTACGTCCAAAACGGTATTGTCAACCCTGGTATCCTGTACGAAACTCCCTATACCGACATCAATGAAAGAGGCATCGAAGGGGTCTTTCCCCGGCACGTGGAGAAGATTTTGGGGATTGTGCGGAGGCTGAACCAGGTGGTGACGGGAGGGGCGGGATAGAAAAATGGTTACGTCCTCATTCGCCGTCGTTCACGGCGCATGGCTTTTTTCTTTGCGATTTGTCGTTTTTCGCTATCGGGGATGAAAAAACGCTTTTTACGCACTTGTTGAAGAACCCCGCTGCGGCTGACTTTTCTACGAAAGCGTTTGAATAATTCGTTTTGCGATTCATTGTTTCTCAATTCGGCTCGAATCATAAAATTTTCTCCTTTTGTGGGTTTTGGCCAAAGTATACCGGCTCATCCTTACAATCTTTTCTCAGAAATAGAATATTTCTTGCAAAATTCTCTCGTTTTTGTGTTGGTCAGCAGTAGCATGAACACCCGAAAAATGGGGGTGTACACCCCCACGCACCCCAATTTTTCGGAAATCACTCTGTTTAAGCTTTTGTTGACCACAACAAAGGTCTCTCGTTTTAGTCTCGCCCCGCGTTGACCAGGCCTCTACTACATGCTAGAATGACACCCCTACCTTTATTTGACCCGCTCATGAAATGAATATTGACCCGATTAAAGAGAAACCACAACCCTTAAAGACCCTTCACGAAAACTTATTCGAATACGCTCCGGACCCTGCCCATCACCGCATCACCTCCCTCATCGAGAATCTCACTGCCGGGTTGTTCCTGGCCGATCCAACGGGGGAAATCACCGACACCAATACCGCGTTGGCGAACTTGTTGGGGGTCGAAAAATCTGCACTTGTAGGCCAGCCTTACCAGGAATTGTTTGCCCGGCTGATTGCCGTTTCATCTGAACCGGCAGTCGTCCAACAATGGCTGGCCACGGCGGTACGGGCGGTCATCCAAAAACCGGGTGTGGAATTCACCATTCAGGATGAAAAACTCCGGCATCTCGAAATTACCTTTTTCCCTGTGTGGGACGAGGAAGGCCATCCGCTCGGTTGGGGAGGGTTGTTGCAGGACATCACCGAACTGCGCGAGCAGACAGCCTGGAAGTTTGAACTGCTTTCGATACTCGCTCACGATTTGCGCGCCCCGCTCGCCACATTGAAAGGACAGGTCACTGCCTTACTGGCAAATTACCCCTATTGGAGTGGGGATATGGTGATGGAATTTCTCGAAGCCATCAACCGGGGGGTGGACACCCTCACCCATCAGGTAGACCAAAACCTGGCGCTGACCCGCGTCGAGGCGGGACGGTTGGGCCTGCGCCCGGAAGCTGTTTCCCCGGTGAACCTGGTCGAGCAAGCGCTCGAACGTGCAGCGGGACGACTGGAAGATATCCCCATTGAGCGCGAATTGGCCGATGCTTTACCCGATGTGCGCGCCGACCCTGCGCGGGTGGAGGAAGTGTTGGTCAATTTACTGGAAAACGCCGCCCGGTATACCCCTCCCGGCACCCCCATCACGATAAAAGGAACCCACGAAGACAATTGGGTCAAATTATCTGTGCAAGATCGGGGCCCTGGCATTCCAGCCAATAAACATGCAGCCATTTTTGAAAAATATCGCCGCGCCGGTGAACAAATGCAGGAAGGAACCGGTTTGGGATTGTACATCAGTCGCAAGATTGTTGAGGCGCATGGCGGGCGGATTGGGGTTCAAAGCCCTCCACCGGGCGCGGAAACCGGCACGGAATTTATGTTTACCCTGCCCGTCATGCCAATTGTCGCACCACAGCCCTCCAGGCCCTCCCCCTTACAACTTCCTACCCCGGCAACGGGCCAGCGAATTCTGGTCGTGGAGGATGAAACGGACTTCCAAACCGTGCTGCGGGTGTTGTTGGCCGAAGAGGGCTACCGGGTGGAATTTGCCTTGAACGGGCAAACCGCGCTTGACATCGTGCAGACAGATCCGCCTGACCTGGTGCTCCTCGATTGGCTGTTGCCGGGCGTGGATGGCCTGACTGTTTGCCGGAATATCCGGCGGTGGTCGGGGATTCCGATCATCATGGTCACGTCCAAAACTTCGCAGGAAGACATTCTCGCGGCATTTGATGCAGGGGCTGATGATTACATCACCAAACCCTTTGTGGGAGAGGAATTAAAAGCCCGGATCCGCGCGGTATTGCGACGTGGAGAGATCACCGTTGATGTCCCCGGTGCCCGCCAGTTTGTTTCGGGGGGTCTGATGATTGATTTCGACGCCCGTGCAGTCTGGCGGGATGGGCAGCCGGTTGCGTTAACCGCGACCGAATTTGATCTATTGGAGGTCTTGGTCAATCATCCCCGCCAGGTTTTGTCGTATGCTCAATTAATCGCTCATGTTTGGGGGGCGCGCGAGGATGGGACACGGCACGCGCTGTCCGTTCATATCAGCCGGTTGCGAAACAAGATTGAGAAGAACTCACGAGAGCCGCGTTTTATCCAAACGAAGTGGGGGGTCGGATATTTATTTACGCCATAAGAAATCGAATTCGAGAGAATCTCGATAGATTTGCAAAGGTGGGGAAAGAATTTCTCAAATATTTTAGATTACCATTTTCTTATATATAACTGATAAGGAGGTGCCATACCAGGTTGAATGGCGACATACACGCGCAAATGAAGTGTAAACCCCCGGTGGACTCTTCCACCCCTTCAAGGAACCAGGTTCATGAACACAAAAATGATCCAGTCTCCAGACGGGCATGTTCGACCCCGTGAAAATGGGCACGCCAGCAGCATCCTCCTGCTCGAAAGCGACCCAGGTCTTCGCAAAAGCATCGCCCTCTCTTTGCAACAAAACGGGATCCGGGTTCTCGAAGCCAGTGACAATACCGAAGCGCTCGAAATACTGGATCGTGTGCCGCTGACGCTCTTCATCATTGACTGCGACTCCTCAACCCAATGCGGAAATCTGATTGAGACCTTTCGCGAAAAGTCATCCAAACAAACTGGAAATGTCTTGTTGATCTCAATGGAGCGGCTTGAAGACCGGTGGCGGCAGCAATACCGGCCTGATGCTGTGATCTACAAACCATTTGATATCCGTTATTTATATCGCCGCATCAAAAATCTAATTTAAAAGGTAAGTACTGAGCCAGGAAGAGGAATAGCCCGCCTCCTTTGTTTAGTCTGAGCAGTTACAGTAACAGTAATAGGAGATGATGTCCAAAAAAGAAGAAAAAAGGTTCTTTGGGAATCGGCAGGGAGGTCGGCATTAACCACGGCAAACCCCAAAGAGCCTGTTGGCTTACCTTTCTGGAAAAACACGGAAGTATTATAATTATATCCGCGTGCTTTTAGGCGACCGGGTACAGGTGGAACTTTCTCCATATGACCTGGAACGCGGGCGTCTCACCTACCGGTATAAGGAACAACAACCTATACAGATTCAGGAAGGTGTGAGATAACTGACGCGGGGAACGCGCCACGACCGGGCGGGATTCTTGTCCGGGCGCGGGCACACTTCCCGTACAAAACGGATCCATCCCAGGCGAGGTGAGTGAACGTTTCACCCAAGCTTTTCCCTATCCAAAGGAGAAATAAATGGCTGGACGATACGTGGATAAAGAACTTTGCAGGCGCCGCAATCGCAAGAAAAAATTGCGAAAACTCCGAATACGCTTACAGGAGACTCATTCGAGTGAAGAGCGGGAGCGTCTGCTAGACAAGATGCGGCGTATCAGTCTTTACCCCAACGACATCCCTGAATTAAGCAAGCGTTAGGAGCGTGCAGCGCATGAGGTCACATGAGCAAG
>DATDOR010000348.1:0-12175 GCA_035293165.1 Anaerolineales bacterium
CCCCATCCATTGGCCCGCCCCCCACCATTGTGTGGAATACAAATACACCGGGGCCGATTACTGAACCCATCCTTGATGCCCAACCCGCGACGACGCCGGAACCTCCAACCCCTACCCTCCCACCCACTGTGACCCTCCCGCCTGGGGCGGTGGACACCTCCCCCTACCTCTACTACACCCAGGCGGGGGATACACTCCATTCTTTATCCCTACGCTTCTCCGTTTTACCGGAAGAGATCACTTCAAATGAATCCATTCCTCAAACTGGGCTAATCAATCCCGACCAACTGCTCGTCATCCCGCGCCGGTTATATAACACCTCCAGCGCCGAGCGCTTAATCCCTGACAGTGAGATTGTTTACAGCCCATCAGCAATTGATTTCAACATCACAGGGTTCACAAATTATGGCGGTGGGTACTTAAATACATACAGTGAATACCTGGCTAGCACCGGGCAAACCAATGGGGCAAATGTTCTTGGCCGCGTCGCCCTGGAAAACTCTATCAACCCCCGGATGCTACTCGCATTGCTGGAATATCAAAGTGGGTGGGTATTCGACAACCCTGTTGGAAATAAAATTGGCTATCCAATGGGACTCGTGGATTTATCGAAAGAAGGGTTGTTTAAGCAGTTGACCTGGGCATCCGACCAGCTTGCCATCGGATATTATGGCTGGCGGGAAGGGACTCTAACCGAGATCACTTTCAGCGATGGGGTTACAGTCCGGTTCGCGCCTGACTTAAACGCCGGAACCGTCGCGATGATGTATTTCTTTGCCCAATTGAACGACAGCGCAGGCTGGGTGCAGGCTACGAATCCCGAAACCGGTTTCCCCGCGCTGTATACGAGCCTATTTGGCAATCCCTGGCTGATGGCAGCAGCAGTTGAACCATTGTATCCTCCTACATTAACGCAACCGAACATGATCTTGCCATTTGCAGTTAGCCAAATTTGGGCGTACAGCGGAGGGCCGCATGGCGCATGGACAAGGCAGGGGGCGCGTGCTGCGCTGGATTTTGCCCCTGGGAGCACCGAAGCGGGCTGTACTCCCTCGATTAGCTGGGTGGTCGCGGCTGCACCGGGGTTAGTGGTACGCTCTGGAAAAGGTGTGCTTGTGTTGGATATGGATGGCGATGGGCATGAACAAACCGGTTGGGTGATGCTTTATATGCACATTGCGACGGAAAACAAGATTCCGGTGGGGTCATGGGTCGTGCAAGGGCAGTTTTTGGGCAATCCATCTTGTGAAGGGGGATTCTCGACGGGGACCCATGTCCATATCGCACGCAAATACAACGGGGAATGGATTCTTGCCGGGGGGGCAATGCCCTTCACGCTCAGTGGATGGGTCGCTGGCGCTGGGGAAAAGCCTTATGAAGGTACGCTAACACGCGACGGGGTGGTCATCACAGCAAACCCGTACGGGACCTTTGATACAAGAATTATCCGCGCAAAAGATGATTCCTGAGAGAAGTAGACAGGTAGACAGGTATACAGGGTATAAAACCAGACTTACCTTGTTGACCATATTTACCTTCTTTACTGTGTTTACCTCTTTCCTTCTCCTTGCCGCGTGCGGACCACAGGAAATCGCAGCGACGGCGTTGGTTATTTTGCCAGCAGAAACGCATACACCAACGAGCACGCGCGTGCCACCTACCTTGACGCAGACGCCCATTCCCATGAAGCCCACGCCCACGTTTGCTCAAACACCAACAATTATCCCATCGCCAACCATTCCACCTGGGTATAGGCCGTATGAGACACAATCGGGGGATACGTTGGCAGTTTTAGTAGCACGGTTCGGGGTGGCAAGCGATGAGATTTTGTGTTCAAATCTGGCTAAAAACTGTTTGAACGAGGGAATACTAATGGAGTCTGAACTGCTCCCGACGGGGACGGGTTTGCTTATCCCTGATCGGGTGAGCGATGCGGAGGGGGTAGTCATCAGTCCGGACAACAGGATTCTGCCAGATAGTGAATTTGTTTTTTCATCCAAAGGATTGGGGCTTGACATCGCTGCTTATCTGAATAAGACAGAGGGGTATTTGAAAACACACCAGCAGTATTTGATGGTGAATGGTTGGAATTCGGGAGCTGAAGTGGTGCAATTGGTGGCGGTGGAAAATACTGTAAACCCACGGCTGCTATTGGCTTTGCTAGAGTATCAGTGTGCGTGTGTGTTGGGAAATCCCGGTACGCTGGAACAAATTGAGCCGTTTTTGAAGGCGACTTCTGTGCAGTATTTACGGAAGGACTTATGGGGACAATTAAATTGGGCGGTCAGGCGGCTTTGGATGGGGTATTCCGGCTGGCGGGCAGGGACTCTAATGGAGTTTGCCCTCAAAGATGGTACAATCGTGCGTCCCGCGCCCGGTTTGAATGCCGGGACCGTGGCTGTTCAATATTTTTTTGCTTATTTGTATGATGCCGATGGTTGGGCGCAAGCCCTCGATTTGGAGACTGGTTTTCCGGCATTATTTGAGACGATGTTTGGTGATCCCTGGATACGGGAGGTAGAAATTTTCCCGCCTGACACTGCTCAACCGAATTTTATTTTACCCTTCGAAGCGGGCACGACCTGGAGTTATACGGGGGGGCCGCACCCGTCGTTTGACGGGAACGGGCCGCTGGCTTCGCTGGATTTTGCCCCCGCGTTGGCTGAGGCGGGCTGTTGGCAGACCGACTCTTGGGTGCTGGCCGTGGCGGATGGGGTTGTGGTTCGCATTGATCCGGGATTGGTGATGTTGGATTTGGATGGCGATGGGTACATCGCCGATGGCCTGGAACAAACAGGATGGAACGTGATGTATTTGCATATTGAGGCTCGCGACCGGGTACGCTTAGGGGACGTGCTTAAGGCAGGGGATCGCATTGGACATCCTTCGTGCGAGGGTGGGGTAGCAAGCGGGACCCATGTCCACATCGCTCGAAAATTCAATGGGGAGTGGATCGCAGCCGATGGACCACTGGCGTTTAATTTATCGGGATGGGTAGCACATAATGGGGATAAACCCTATTTGGGTACATTGGTGCGCGGTGATGAAACGATTTTTGCATGCACATGCAGTTGGGAGAAGGGGTGGATCGTGATAGATGAGTAAGCAAGTCCATTTGTCCGTATTTCAGCAAGTTGAGCAGCAACGAGCAGGATGGCAATTTATGATCATCCTCGCTTGCCTGGTCACGCTTTCTGCGTGTCAATCGGTATCAGCTTCGGGAAAAACGATTCCTAACTCAGCCGGGGGGATTGACCTGTCTCCAACCGAGTCCACGCCCCTGTCAGAGCCAACCCCGTTTCCCACGCGCCCGGAATACGAGCCCGGACAACTCGTGGATTACACTGCTCAAACTGGGGACACCCTACCGGTGTTGGCTGTGAGATTCAACACAGCCGTTGAAGAAATTCTGGTAGCAAACCCGTTTATTCCATCGAGTGCAACGACGATGCCGCCGGGAATGCCGATGCAAATTCCCATTTATTACAAGCCGTTCTGGGGAACGCGATATCAGATCATCCCGGATGGGTTGTTCGTTAATGGGCCAACCCAGGTGGGGTTCGACACCGAAGCCTTTGTCCAAAACCAACCCGGTTGGTTGAAAAACTATATATCGTTCGCTGGCGGGAAAAATCGCAGCGGAGCGGATATCGTTGACCTGGTAGCGACAAATTTCAGTGTCAGCCCACAAATTCTGTTGGCCTTGTTAGACTTTCATGCGGGTGCGCTAACAAACCCGGAACCGCCATTAAATTTACACGGTTATCCATTAGATAACGAAGATCAAAGCCATCGAGGGGTATATCTTCAGTTGATCTCGGCAGTGGACCTGTTGAATGACGGGTATTATCGTTACCGGGCGGGAAAATTGACGGAGTTTGATTTGTTAGACGGTCGCCTTGAACGGCCTGATCCCTGGCAAAATGCGGCAACGGTCGCGCTTCAATATTACTTTGCTCATATGTATCTTCCAGACAAATATGTATGGGCAATTGGGCCAGATGGAATCGCGAAGAACTTTCGCAATTTGTTTGGCGATCCGTGGGCAAAGGATACAGCGCATTTACCAGGCAGTCTGGAACAACCTGCCATGATTTTGCCTTTTGAACTGGGCAGGCCATGGACACTTACCGGAGGGCCGCATACCGGTTGGGGAACTAGAATGCCCTACGCCGCCCTGGATTTTGCACCACCAAGTGAGCGAAGTGGTTGTATTGAGTCGAAGGATTGGGCTACCGCGGTGGCGACCGGGGTCGTGGTGCGAACGGATGAGGGGGTAGTGGTATTGGATCTCGACGGGGATGGGGATGAGCGAACCGGATGGAATGTGTTTTATTTGCACATCGCGACAGAGGGACGCGCCCAGATAGGCGATGTAATAGAAACAGGCCAGCCTATTGGACATCCCTCTTGTGAGGGGGGGACTTCGACGGGAACCCACATTCACATTGCGCGAAAATACAATGGTGAGTGGATGCTAGCGGAAGGGCCACTGGCATTCAATCTTGATGGTTGGGTGGCGTTTAATGGCGACCGGCCTTATGCGGGGACGTTGAAGCGTTTTTCACGCACCGTTGTTGCTTGTGAGTGTTCGAACAAAGAGAGCCAGATCATACGGGACGAACAGACAGGGCAGTAGGATATTCACCTTCTCCATTTGAAAGAAGGCGTTTCCCTTTTTTGAAATTATCCCTCTGGAATGTTCAGAGGGGTTTTGTTTTTTCGTAACCGTTCAGTTCCCCCACCTGAAGGGGGTAAGAACCCGAAAAAATGGTGTCCGCAGGGGGTGTACACCCCCTGCGGACACCATTTTTTCGGATAATCCCCTCACCAAGTGAACGGTTACATTTTTTCTAGAGAAAATTAAGGAGAGAGTTAATTATTCTAAAACAGGTGTTGACTTTATAAATATAATGTTGTAAAATATTGATAGTTACCCCAAAATCCCAAAATATCTCTAAGTCATTGTTTAATTTTTTCAACCTTTAGTTGAATCTAGAGGCTTTTCTTTAGCATGCCCAGGAGACAGAACATGTACGATCAACCTTCTCAACCCTCCCTAACGAATCTGTTTGGTACTGTACTCATATTTATAATCGTAGCCGCATACGGGTTTGTATCGTTGAATACAGAGGATGCTCTGTGGTTTTGGCCAAAATTTGAGGCAATACCGCAGGAAATCGTGGTATTTTGTTATGGGGATGAACGTATCATTGAGCCTGGGTCTTCGCAATTTTCGGAATTGACTGCTTTGACGAACGAGTCCGTCTCAGGACGGAAGAATTGGGATTCGCTTTCCATTTCGGATGATACATATACCTATTATCAAACCAGTCCAGTGGTAATGGTATTAGAATTGCGTTACCAATACCCTGTACGGATTCACTCTATTTACAAATATTTCTCGAATGTGGAAGCTTTGGTCATTCCCTTGGAGGGACGACACTCAAAAACTAATGCAGTGTTTGGGCGCACCGGGGAGGAATTCACCGCAGGATCACTCCACGTCCAAAATACAGGAGCCTTGATGGATTACCTGCGTTCGCAGGGGATTTGTACTGCACCATAATGTGTATATTTCGTAATTACTCAACCCAGAGTAGAAATGGCCCGAAAAAAAGGTGTGGAAAACTTCGTTTATTCGGGGTGTACACCCCCACGCACACCTTTTTTTCGGAGGTTCCTCTGCTTTAGCCTGAGCAGTTACTATATTTCAACCTTCTTACCGGCCCTGAGGAAAAATCCTCAGGGTCTTTCTGTTAAAACATGTCATTGACTCCAGTATTATTTTATTGTATAATAATAAAAAACTATAACAACATATTATTTTTTTATAATATAAGGAGTAAATATGACAGCCCAAGATACTCGTCTTGATCCCTGGACCGGGTTACTAAACCGGTCAGCCTTTGACGTCCAATTCAAGGAAGTTTTGGAACAAGTAATTAATGAGAACGCTCCACTTTCATTTGCTTTTTTAGACATTGATGAATTTAAGCGAATCAACGATACATATGGCCATAAGGCTGGGGATTACGTTTTACAAGCTATCGCGAATGTCATTAAAGCCAACCTCCCTTCTCAAGCTTTTGGGATTCGGTATGGGGGGGATGAATTTGCCCTTCTGTTTCCAAATACTGAGCGTGAACAGGCTTTTCTCATTCTTGAAAGTATTCGTGCTACAGTGAATGGAATATCCAGTTATGGAGAAGGCGAATACCAGGTCAATGAGCAGTTGAGTGTCAGTGCAGGAATTGCCGCTTACCCTATTGATGGCAACTCAGAAAATGAGTTGTTTCGAAATGCCGATCAAGCCATGTACCGGGCTAAAGTAGCCGGGCGCAATTGTATTCGTCTTGCCTATGAAGAAAAAATGGCTCCGAAAACGGCTCATTTCACTTTAACACAATTAGAAAGGCTCTCAAAACTGGCAAAAGAACAAGGTGTTGGAGAAGCAGTGTTGTTGCGTGAGGCGCTTGACGATTTGCTCCTTAAGTATTGGGTCAATCAAATCGAGTCCCAGTAAAACCAGGAAATCTTTCCTGTTTGCACTACAATTGAACCGAAGGCTGTACATAATCGTAGAAAAAGCGATTCGATTCGTTGAGGAACCCACTGATTGGATCATTATTTTTCAGGAATCTAAATGGATAAATCTCGTTCTCCCTCGCTTGGCGGATTAATTATTACTGTGGTCATTGTCGTAGTAGCTTTGATGTATGTGTTTGTTGCACTCAATACGCAAGACTCTTTATGGTTTGTGCCCACCTTTGCAGAGCATCCAACACAAATTGTCCTTAACTGTTATGGAAAACCGTTATTTATTCGTCCAGAAGATCCGCGTTATGAGGAATTGGTCAATAAGGTTAATGAAACATTATCAGGCAATAAAAACTGGGACTCACTTACCATTTCGGATGAAACTTATGCTGAATATCAGGATAGTTCTGAGATGATGATCATGGAATTGTTTTATGCCCCGCGCGTTCGCATTCATTCATTCTACAAATATTTTTCTGATTTAGACTCAATCATCATTCCGCTCGACGGGCGACATGCACAAACGAACGCAATTTTTGGAAGAACAAATAATGCTTCTACTGCGGGAGCGCTCCATTACGATCAGATACCCGAGATACGGGCATTTATTGAAGAACAAGGAATATGTATCCAACCTTAAGAAATGGTTGGATTCTTCTCTAAAAACTGCCTCTGTGTATATTGAGAGGCAGTTTTTTCTTAAAAGAATCCCTAAGGCATAACTCAATTCCCATTTGACGCTACCTTTGCTTACATGTATAATCCTCCCAACTTTTCCAATTATCCCCAGGTAACAATTTTCGAGTTTCTCCATGGCCTTAAAGGGTAATCTACGCGACTTTACAATCACTCAACTGCTTAACCTGATTAACCTAGCCCGTAAAACGGGGACCTTGATCGTCGAAGGCTCTAATGAAACAGCCTGGGTGTCTTTTCGAGAAGGAAAACTTGCTTTTGCTCAAATGAGCAAAGATGAAAATAACCTTGCCTATATCCTGTATAAAGCGAATAAGTTTTCATCAGCCCAGTATCAAACCCTAAAGGTAAGAGCGGGGGAAATGGGAGATAAGGAATTGGGTTTGTTACTTGTTAACGGCGGTTATATCACTCGTGAAGATGTGATGACCTCGTTGCAAAATCATTTTATAGGAATTGTTAACCGACTCTTCACTTGGGTAGAAGGTTTCTTTCGATTTGAAAACGGGATTTTGCCAGATGATGATAAAATTATCGCGCGCATAGACCTTGAAAATATTATTATTGAAGGTTCCCGACGTCTAAGAGAGTGGGAACAACTCCAGGACGAACTTCCTAACCTGGATATGGCACTTAAGTTCACTGACCGACCAGGTACGAACTTGCAAAAGGTTAACTTAAGTGTGCAGGAGTGGAAGGTTGTTTCATACATCAATCCCAAAAATTCGATGCGGCAAATTGCTCGAGTAACCAAAATGAATGATCTGGAAATTCGGCGGATCGTTTATGGTTTGTTACAAGCTGGATTAGTGGAAATTATCCGACCTGCAGATATGCCAGTTCCAACTCCTCCCCGTTCTCCAATTCCAGCAGCCAACAAAGCCGAGCAAAAATCACTGGTAAATCGGATCATTAGCCGGATACGGTCCCTTTAATAGAGAACTCCCAATGTTATCTAATCCCAGGTCTTATTCTTAAGGAAAATGCACCATGCAAACTGTCAAGATGGTTGTTACAGGCCCCTTTAGTTCAGGCAAAACAGAATTCATTCAGACTGTAAGTGAGATTGATGTTGTTTCCACGGAAAGAAAGATTTCATCTGAAGCCGAGCGCATCAAAGAATCTACAACTGTTGCCATGGACTTCGGGCGTATCACAGTAGATGACAGCTTAGTTTTGTATTTGTTCGGCACGCCTGGCCAAAAACGATTTGACTTTATGTGGGAGATTCTGTCAGAAGGAATGTTAGGGTTCATCGTCATGGTAGATAGCATTCGTCCCGAGACCTTTCGCGAGGCGCGAAGCATCTTAGAGACCTTTCGGGCTTATGCCCCGACCCCCTACGTCGTTGCCGCAAACAAACAGGACCAATCTGATGCCTGGGATATTGATGATATGAGAATTGCATTACGCTTAGACCCTAATGTGAAATTCCTTCCTTGTATCGCGTTAGATAAAGAATCGGTAAAAAACGTTTTACTGGAATTGTTGTACAGCATCCTGGCTAAGATGGATGCGTAGTATTTTTTATTATCCATTTTGATAAGAAACTGTGTCTTCGCTCACCACTGATAAGGGCATCGTTCATTACGAAGTCTATGGACGGGGGCGACCTGTCATTCTGCTCCATGGTTGGTTAGGCTCATGGGGATTATGGCAGGAAACTATGGCATTTTTGGGCAATCAGTACCGCACCTATGCGCTTGATTTTTGGGGATTTGGCGAGTCTGGAAAAAAACAATCCACTTATCAGGTTAATGACTTTGTCAATATGGTGGATGAATTTATGGAGCAGTTAGGCATCACGCAAGCTCCACTCGTTGGTCATAGTATGGGTGGAACTGTAAGCCTGTCAGTAGCGATCCGTTATCCACATCGGGTTAGTAAAGTTGCTGTGATTAGTTCTCCCATTAATGGATCCTCGTTAACTTTTTTGCTTAAGTTGGCGGGTTATCGTCCTATTGCCATCCTGGTTCATAACATGATGTGGGCATTGAAATTTGGAATCAAAATGAGCACTCCCATGATTACATCTGATCCTAGATGGTTTTCAATGATTGATCAAGATTTAGATCGCACGACAGTTGAATCGTTTTTGATCAGTATTTCATCTTTACACAACACTGACTTAACAACTAAACTTAGTCTCATCAAAACGCCGGTTATGGGTATTTATGGAGATAAAGACATTATCGTTGCGCCGGACCAATGGAAACCTTTGAAAAAAGGAGTTTCGCATGCCCGCATCGAACGTTTTTCTAAAGCTGGACATTTCCCTATGCTGGACCAACCCCACCAATTTCAAAAAACCTTGCGGGATTTTTTAGAAAACGGCTCAGTTTAAGATCCTTCGGCTTTTTGCATAATATGAGACCGATCATATGCTAAAAATCATTCTGAAGAGCGAAAAATTTCTACGCCCCTTTAACGAGAAGGCCAGAGACTTACGTATCCAAAACAAACCGCTTTGGCTATTACAGCGCGACGTTTTTGCTCCATACGTTACTCAGGAAATCGAGCTTGCCGAGGATGCTGCTCTTCCCAATGTACAGGGACCATGTCTGGTTTATCGGGACAATTTATATTTCGATCCGCTCTTTATCAAAACATTTATCAACAAAGCAAAAAAATTCGATCATCCCAGCCAGGCAGCGTTTTCAATCAAAGATCCAGCCTTTCGAGAACATGCTCTCCCCCTTTCAATATCCTACACACAACAAGATGATCTTTATTTAGCAGAATTATGGTATTACCCGAATGGGCCTGAACCGAGTGTCAAACCACTATTAATGAAAACAAAGAGCCGAGAAATCGGCTACTACCACGTCCCAGTTTATATGGCAACCGATCAAGGGGATCTGGTGTTCCAGGTTCCCTTACAAAGTCTCATTGCAATTGACTCTTGGGTACATATATTTCTTGCCGATGTGGTTTACACCCTGTTTTCACGCGGAGCGAGTTTCGAAAATCGAGTAAACAGTAGCCCTCTCTTTAAACTGCTCTTATTATCCAAAGCAATCTACGAGGGAAAACAAGTTCTCGCTTGTTCCGAATTGGTAAAAATAGGTCGAAATTGTGTCATTGATCCCAGTGCTGTTATCCATGGCCCTACCACCATCGGAGACAATGTTACGATTGGAGCTGGCGCAGTTATTGACAATTGCATTATTGGAAATAATGTCAATATTTCTCAAGGGTGTCAACTCATGCTTTCAGTCGTGGGAGATGGTAGTTTTCTCCCCTTTAGGGCCTCATTATTTATGACAACCTTGATGGACAACTGCATGGTTGCCCAAAATACGTGTTTACAGATGTGCGTCGTCGGCCGAAACACTTTCATCGGCTCTGGTTCTACTTTCACAGACTTTAATTTGATCCCCACGCCTATGCGGGCAATTGGAGGCAACGGGGAACTTACCCTGGCCAACCGGGAAGTGTTGGGAGGATGTGTCGGTCACAACTGCCGCCTGGGTGCAGGAATGATCATCATGCCGGGGCGCGTGATAGAATCGGATGTCGTACTCGTTGCCTCGAACGAAAGGCGCGTAATTAGTAAAAACATTTCATATGAGGAAAGCGACCACCAACTGTTCTCTTTCGCCCATCTTCACAAGCGCCTCTATCCGCGTCTCGACGAGGTAGTTGAAGAGTCGTGGTAATCTGTGGACAGCTTTGCCTTTATCATCCATCCCATACATCCCAAGCGGGATGTCAGTCGAAAATACCCCTTACTAGGCAAGTTACTGACTGAACGCCAGATCAATTTCTTTTCCACATTCTTTCCCCCTGTTTATATTTCTGAAATCGAAGGGATTACCTCCAAAGCCACTGGCAAACAAATCCAAGGGTGGTTTCTCGCCTGTCCACTGACACCTACCCGGATGGTGGAGTTGCCAGAAAAAACAGTTTACCGTAAGATTATTGAAGCAGGACGGCTGGCAGAAAGATTAGGTGCAAAAACGCTGGGTTTAGGTGCTTTCACCTCAGTCATTGGCGATGCTGGGATTACAATCGCGAACGAGCTAGATATTCCTGTCACTACCGGTGACTCGTACACCGTCGCAATAGCCGTTCAGGCGACACAAAAAGCAGCACAAAAACTTGAAATCCCACTTCAAAACGCAACTGCTGCAGTTGTTGGTGCAACCGGTGCTATTGGGCAAGTTTGCGCCCATAAACTCGCTGAAAAAGTCTCTGAACTTTACATAATAGGACAACGAAAACCAGCTTTGGAAGTCTTGCGAGAACAAATCCAATCCGTTACAGGTTTATCCAACATTCACATTTCTACGGAAGTGGATGATATAAAAAAGACACACCTTATCATAACCGTCACGAGTGCAATTGGACCCATAATCCACCCAGAACATTTGCAATCAGGAAGTATAATTTGTGATGTAGCCCGCCCTCGTGATGTGTCCACCCGGGTGGCAGCCGTTCGAGATGATGTCCTTGTCATTGATGGCGGCATGGTGGATGTTCCTGGGTCGGTTGATTTTCATTTCGATTTCGGATTTCCTCCAGGCAAGGCATATGCCTGCATGGCCGAAACGATGGCCCTCGCTTTAGAGGGACGTTTTGAAGACTACACACTAGGCAAAGACCTTCGGCTGGAACAGGTAAACGAAATCGAGGCCATTGCCGACAAGCATGGATTTCGCTTGAGCGGCTTTCGCTCATTTGAAAAGGCTGTTACAGATGAACAAATTGAGTGCGTTCGCCAGTACGCACGCCAACACCCCCAATTCATTTAGTTTCACTGGGAGGTCCCCATGGGTAAAGCCCGTATCTTAATTGTAGAAGACGATATTGATATATCCAACATGCTCCGCATCTACTTTACCGGTCAGGGTTATGATGTGGATGCAGCGTTATCCGGCTCAGAAGCACTAGACAAAACCCGCCTGGGTTTACCACATCTGATTGTGCTAGATATCAT
>DATDOR010000349.1:0-3596 GCA_035293165.1 Anaerolineales bacterium
GAGATTCATCTTTCTGGCCTGAGCAGTTACGTGCCTCATTGTAATTACCGTAAAGAGAGATACAAAGGAGACGAAAAATGGACAATCTGATGGTTAAAACCCACCCAATCTCTTCTAAAAGTCTCATTGGGATTGGTGTAAAAAATAATCTTGGAGAGGAATTAGGGGAAATCAAGGAAATCCTGGTAGATCCGGAAAATGGTTACGTGGTCAACTTGATTATGGAAACCGGAAATTTCATCGGGTTTAAGAAGCGTATTGCCATACCATGGGATATGCTTAAATTCGATGGAGAGAATGTTCTGATGAACATCGAAAAGGATTTCATTGAACGAATTCCGGCCTACGATGAAAAATAAAAATCTAACAATTCGTTTTGATAGGAGGTGAGAATGATGTACTCACCAATTGTAAAATATAGCAGTGTGAGTGAGCGAGTTATTCAAGCTTTACAGGATGACCCGCGCACACGAGAGGGGATCATGGATGTGGTAAATGAACAAGGCTTGATCACCCTGACGGGTACGGTGAGTTCCCAGGAGATGCGCCAGGCGGCGGATGAAATTGCTCGCCGTCAGGAAGGAGTCATCACGGTAATCAATGATTTGAAAGTTGGTTAAGGCACGAGGCGGGAATTAGAAAATTCACCTCTAAATCAAACAGGGCGACCAGTCGGTCGCCCTGTTTGATTTTAATATTCGATTTTTTCTATTCCCCTACTCACTCACTCAACCCTTCGGATGTTTGTGCAATCCCCAGCGCATAGAATGTGAACTGAGTCGCAATACATGAGACCCTTCCCATATCTCCTTCTTGGTAGAAGGAAGTTGGGCAGATCTGCCAGGAATTGCTAACCAGGTCGTAGTAGTAAATACTCAGGCTGCCATCTTCCCACGCAAGCTCAGCGGGGCCATCCAGGACATAAAAGACGTACGTCAGGTTGAGGGGAGCTGCTGGCTCTGCCGTAAGGCCGGTACTGGTGGTGGTCTGGGTTTGGGTAGTTGTTTCCTGCACCTGAACTTGCGGCTGTCCTACAACCGGAAATTCGTCGGCGATCCAATCCAACTGAATCACAGCGCGCTTGACTTCAAAGGGCGTTTCCGGAGCTTTTTCCGGTTCAACCACCCGCACCGCGATGAGGTCCTGGTTCAACCCGGCCGAAACGTAGATGCCCTGATTGCCGGTTTGGGCAATATTTTCAGTATAGAAACTTGCATTCGTCACGCCAGGGCTGACGACTGCCCCTGGTTGGAGGTTGTCCGGTACCTTACGGATGCCCAGGCTGAACTGGGTGAACTGGGGTACCACACAGGCCAGGCGTCCATCTGGCGGATTAGCACCACTCACGAGGAAGGTTGTGCCGCAACCAACCCAGGTTCTAGTGTTCGGGTCGAGGTAGTAAATATCAGCTTTGTCCTCATCCCATGCCTGGCGTTCAATATGGTTCATATTGAAATACACATACATCAGCGTGAGGGGAGAAGTCAACTTCTTCCCCTCCAGGGTGTATTGGATGTCGAGAATGGGACTGACAAACCTGAATGGCCCTCCAGCCACTTCTTTGGGACTCAATTCCGTTACCTTGAGATTGTCCGGATCGAGACCCGAAGGAACGACAACCCCTTGACCGTTGAAATCGGCGCTCGTATCTGTGTAGGTGTCGGCGAACGCCACCCCTCCTGCCCCGGCGAGTAAGGAAATCGCCAGCAGAAGGGCAACGGCTAACATACTTGCTTTTCTTGGAAACATGGTGAACCTCCAAAATGAGAATTTGTTTCGCTTTTAGCTTCGACCACAAGGGGGAAACTTGCCCTCGTGATGCAGAAGGTATAGTCTGTTTCGATAGCATTTTCAATTAGGGTTATCCCTGATTCTCAGGAACAATCCCCCTGAAATTGGAGGAAGGAAGACCCTAAACCGGTCATTTATGTTCAGGATGGGCATCCGTTTGCGTGCGAAGTAGTCCTCGGCAGCAGCTTGTTGAATATGCAGGTAGGGAGTCTTCCATTCGGAGATGCTCGATACTCTTATGCATGGGTAGTATGGGGTTTTCTTTGCCATTTTATTAGGGTTTAACCCCATTGTCCGCTCCTTTATTCCTGCTATAATTTCAATCACCTCTTGGTGTGTCAAGAGACTATCCATAAAGAATTAGGAGATAAAGACATGACCACTAAATCAAACCTTCTTGGGGTAATTGGTTTTCTGTTCGGTGCTCTGGCAGGTGCGTTGGTTGCCATTTTCAATACACCACAATCCGGTAAAAAAACCCGTGCACAAATTCGAGAAAAAAGTGGAGAATTGGTCGAAAAAGCTGTAGGCCGCTATGAATTGACACGATCCCAGGCAGCCCAATTCGTTAGAGGGCTGAAAGAGGATATTTCCACACGTACATCTAAATTATTGCGGGTAGGACGAAACACGCTTGACAGAGAGAAAGAACTCCTCAAACAGAGTTCCAAACAAGTTCAAAAAGTGTTGAAATCGTAACGATACCTTTGGGATATGAATTCGTCAATATCAAATGATGGTGCAAGCCCCCCTTGCGCGATGTTACAAGAGGGGCTTGCCGTGGAAAGAGGCCATATGCTAATCAAGGAGAAAATGACATGTTATACAGTCTAAATACACTGAAAGGATTTGACCTTCAGACGAAGGAGGGACAAATTGGTAAGCTGGATGAGGTCTACTTCGATGACGGTTGTTGGTGGATCCGTTATCTTGTTATAAATGTAGGAAACTGGCTGAAGCCACAGCGGGTCCTACTCGCCCCAGAAGAGGTATTGAGTATTGATCCTGACTCGAGCGTTATTGAAGTCGCTTTAACAAAGAAAGAAGTTGAGAACAGCCCTGACGCTTTAGAGGTAACGCCTGTTTCGCGCGAGAGGGAAATTGCGCTGCACCACCACTACGACAGGACACCTTCTTGGAATGTTGATCCATTAGGCGCTGCGGGGTTTGGACGCGTACCGAATACGATTATCCAACCTGGAGATGATGTAAAAGCCAATGTAGATCATGCTTATGATGCGACAGCCTTCGCCGGCCCACAAGTGCGAGACCGCGCTACTGCTCCATTCGCCCTCAGACCCAGTGGGCGGGTAGGTAGCAGCCTGGATGCACACGGGTATCACATCCAAGCCCAGGATGGGGAGATTGGGCACCTGGATGATTTCCTGGTAGATCCCGACTTTGAGGCGATTAACTATCTTGTGGTGGATACTCAAAACTGGTTGCCTGGCAAAAAAGTTGTTGTGCTGCCGCAGTTTGTCCAGAATATTCAATGGAATGGCTCTAAAATTCATGTAGCACTGACAAAGGAGCAAATCAAAAATGCCCCTGACCCAGAACCCAGAAGGTGAATATGGGATATCTCATCATTTGTTCGTAACTGCTCAGAAGAGAGAAGATTTCCCGAAAAAAAGGTGTGCGTGGGGGTGTACACCCCCACGCACACCTTTTTTTCGGGCTAATCCCCTCGCCGGCTGAGTAGTTACATTTTTCCTATTAAGTAGCACCAGTTCCCGCGAGAAGGAAATTGCCTTGCACCGCCACTATAACTGGACCCCTTGGAATGTTGACCCCCAGGGAAAAAA
>DATDOR010000350.1:0-8565 GCA_035293165.1 Anaerolineales bacterium
GCCCGGCATGTACATCTTCAACATGAAGACGGGCGACTTGCTCAACGGGCAGTTGATTTTGCTCATCAGCCGCTACGCGCTCGCGGTCAAGCAGGCCGAAGGCGAACTGACCGCCTGGCTGACGGACATCAACGCGACGGATACCGCTTCCAACGCGGTTACGGGGGCGGACATCTTCGTTTACGCCCGCGATGGCCGCCTGATCCGCCAGGGGACGACGGACGAAGATGGATTGTACCGTACCTCTGTCAGCCAAAACCCCGAACCGCTGATCGTTGTCGCCCAGATAGGGGACGATTTTACTGCCGCCGGCTTGAGTTGGGAGTGGAACAGTGTGTACGGAGCCTGGTGGGGGTGGTGGCGGCCCGCACCTCAGACGCGGACCTTCTCTGCCCACATTTTCACCGACCGGCCCATCTACAAGCCCGGCCAGACCGTGTACTTCAAAGCGGTCATCCGCCGCGACCAGGACGCGCTGCTCTCTCTGCCCGCAGAGGGTACGCCCATCACCGTGCGAATTCGGGATGCACGCAACAACGTCGTCACCACGATGGAACTGCTCACGAGTGAGTTCGGCACGGTCAATGGCGAATTTGCCATCGCCGAGGGCGCAATGCTCGGCGACTATGCCGTCGAAGTGGTTTGGAACGACGATTTCTTGCAACAAATCTTCAAAGTGCAGGACTACCGCAAGCCCGACATGCAAGTGACCGTCACCACCGACGCGCCTAGTTACGTGGAAGGCGACACGATTACCGCCCATGTGGACACCCGTTACTTCTTCGGTGAACCCGTCCCTAATGCCGACTTGACGATCCTGAAATTCGTCCACTCGCAGGGGTATTACGATTGGTGGGCAGATGAATATGTCGAAGGAGAGGATTGGATCAAGCCCTGGGACAGCCAGCCCATGTCTGGCAGAGCCGACGAAAACGGCCAGTTCACCTTTACCCTCCCGGCCAATATCTTCTGGGGGCGGGACGAATACTACTGGGATTGGCGCAGCAGCCAGGAACGCACCACCTGGGGCATTGAAGTCACTGCCGATGATGGCAGTCATCAAGTGGTCAGCGGTTTTGGCGTCGTCACCGTATACGCCGCGTCCGAGGAGATTTCGGTGGACACAGGCGGGTATCTCAAAACCCCCGGCGAGCCGTTCCTGCTTGAAGCTGCCGTTCATGATATTATTGGCAACCCGGTGGACGGACGCGCCCTAATGGTTGAACTGCGCCGCTGGAGCAGTGGGAGCTACGATTATACGGTCATTGTCCAATCCGCCCAAATGACTACCGGCCCGACTGGCGAGGCCAGCCTGAACTTCATCCCTGAAGAACCGGGTTACTACCAGCTACGCGTGAGCGGTACAGATACGCGCGGCAAACCCATCGAATACCGTACCTGGCTCTACATTTTCAGCGAGGCAGCTTTCTGGGCGCGCGAACAGACCACCAACCTGCAGATCACTGCCGAACAGAACACTTACACCCCCGGTGACACAGCTAAATTTCTGGTCGAGTCGTCCTTCAGCGGCCCCGCCCTGCTCACCTTCGAGCGCGGCACGGTGCGCGAAGAACTACCTGTTCAACTCACGGCTCCATTAACCGTGCTGGAAATCCCCATCCGCGCGGATTATGCCCCGAACATCTTCATTGTCGTCAACGCCTACCGTGAACTGGACACCTCCCTCGAAAACCAGGAATACATCTACGAAAGCATCCCCGACAGCCAGTTGCTCACGGCCAGCGTGGAAGTGCAAGTCCCGGTCACGGATAAGAACTTGATCATCACCATTACCCCGGATAAAGAAAGCTACGCCCCGCGCGAGGAAGCCACCTTCACGATCCAAGTCACCAACCAGAACGGTTTCCCGGTCAACGCGGAAGTCTCCCTTGCCCTTGTGGACGAGGCCATCTTCAGTCTGAGCGACGAACTCTCCGGGCCAATCCTCGCCTCTTTCTATGACCCGCGCGCCCACATCGTCCGCACCTACGACTCCCTGGCCCTGCGGCGGATTCTCAATTCCGGCGGGTGGGGCGGCGGAGGCGGCGACGGCCACTTGCCCGGCGGCCCGCGCAGCGACTTCCCCGACACCGCCGCATGGTTCCCTATCCTTTATACCGACGGCAATGGCGAAATCATCGTCACCCTCACCCTGCCTGACACCCTGACCACCTGGCGGCTGACGGTCAAAGCCACTACCGGCAGCAATCACAAATTCGGCGAGGCAACGGCCAACTTCCTGACCCAGCAACCGATCATCGTCCGCCCCATCCTGCCCCGCACCCTGACCGCAGGCGATCAGGTCCTGTTCTCGGCGATGGTGCATAACTACAGCGGCGAAACTCAGGAGTTACAAGTTGCACTTGAACAGGGCGAGGGGGGCTTGCTCCAAATGATCACCCCTGATCCCCAAACGATCGCCCTCGCCCCCGGTGAACAGCAGATGGTGGGCTGGATGGTCACCGCACTGGCTTCGGGGGAAGCAAACGTTACAGTAACGGCGTCCATCCCTGCAGGTGGTGTGGGCGATGCCGTACAGCTCACCCTTCCCATCCGCCCGCTCGCCATCCCCGACGTGACCACCCTGGTTGGCGACTTCACCGGCACGTTCGACACCGACATCCTCTGGCCCAGCGATGCGCTTGGGATCAGTACCGTCAAGATTGAACTCAGCCGCTCCGTCGCGGGCACGCTGCTGACCGGGCTGGATTACCTGACAGGGTTCCCCTACGGCTGCGTGGAACAGACGATGAGTAAAGCGCTGCCCAATGCCGTCGTCGGGCGCGCGTTTTACCAGTTGGGAGTCAGTGCCCCGACCTTGCAGGCTGACCTGCCCGCTCAGATCAACGCCGGGCTGCAAAGGCTCTACGGCTACCAGCACAACGACGGGGGCTGGGGCTGGTGGTACGACGATGCCACGCATGATTACCAGACGGCGTGGGTGGTGTTCGGGTTGTCCGTTACCGCCCAGGCTGGGTACGAGGTGGACCCCGGCGTGATCGAACGCGGTGCGACGTGGTTGAACGAGCATTTGGCCGAGATGGATGTCCGCACGCAAGCCTACGCCCTCTACGCGCTGGCGATTGCGGAGGCTTCGCATCCGTCCGGGCATGGCAACCTGGAAGCTGCCCAAAGCCTGTATGCCGCCTCCTTCGCCCAACTGGATACCTTCAGCCGGGCGGCACTGGCGTTGGCCTTCCACGAACTGGGGGAGACCGAATCCGCGCGGGTCATTGTGGACACCCTGGCCGAATCCGCTACCGAGCGGAATGGCGAAGTCTTTTGGGCTGGGGAAGACTATGATGGGTACTACTACGAGAAGACGATGGCCTCCGCCACCCGCTCCACCGCGCTGGCGTTGAGTGCGTTCGTGCAAATCCGGCCCAACCACCCGCTCGAACCCGGCCTCGTCCGCTGGTTGATGGGGCAACGCACCCAGCATGGGTGGGGTACGACGAACGAGACGTCCTTCGCCATCCTTGCCCTGACCGATCACCTGCTCGCCGCCGAATTTGCCACCGCTCAAACCACATACCAGATCGAGTTGAACGGGGCGGTGATCGCCAGCGGGCAGCTTGGCCCCGGCGAACCGGCGGTTTCCCTCGCAATCCCCGCCGACCAACTGCGTGCCGGGACGAACGATCTATCCATCCGGCAGACGGGCAATCTCCCGTTGTATTACGTGGTCAACAGCCGGGTGTACCTCCCCCAAAGTGAAATCGTCGCTGCTGGCGTGGTGGAAGTGACCCGGCAGGTTCTCGACCCGGCCACGAATAAGCCCCTTGACACCATCC
Organism: Anaerolineales bacterium; assembly: GCA_035293165.1. Lineage (GTDB taxonomy): Bacteria > Chloroflexota > Anaerolineae > Anaerolineales > JABWBV01 > JABWBV01. The sequence continues at coordinate 3,795 of DATDOR010000350.1, forward strand.
TCCCCGGACAATTGGTCAAAGTGGTGCTCACCGTCAACCTCCCCGACACGGCAAGTTACATGCTCGTCGAAGACCAGCTCCCCGGTGGGTTGGAGGCGTTGAACGAGAACCTGAACACGACCTCACACGTTGCCGATGCCGTCAACGAGTACGGGGAATCGTATGAGGTCTTTTTCTGGCGAGAGTTGGGCTACAACTACAAAGAAATCCGCGCGGATCGGATAACGTTTTTCATCACCGAAATGGGCGCGGGTACGCACACGTTCACGTACCTGGCGCGGGCGACACACAGCGGCACCTTCGTGGCGATGCCTGCCGAAGCCTATGCGATGTACGACCTGGCAACCTGGGGGCGGTCCGCCAGTAATGTGGTGATCATTGGAGAGTAAACTTGAATTTTCAAGACGGTCGTCGTGTAATGCCGACCAAATTCCGAATACTGCTTGGAAAAAGTGTGTGGAAGCCGCCCGCGAACACCAGCGTGCCCGCTTCAATGGGAGGAATGGGGAGCAGAAGCGTTGCAATACCGGCCGAAATCGAATCTATGATAACTTGCCGGTTTACGATATGGAAAAACGTACTCCGGGGTATCTAATGGGTCAAATATACTTATTGATTAGGTGAAACGTCTTGGAGATCGGTGCTTGAGGCGCTCTCCACTCCACCCTCTTCAGGAAAATCCTCCCGAAAACGTTTATAAGCCTCTGGCAACTGTCCCTGTGCATTGCCGTTTTCATTTGCGTGGGATTCCATGTTCGACATTTGCATAGTCTGTCGATTTTCCTCGCGTTCTTTGTGATCGAGTAGATCAAATTCCTTATTGATTTCTTTTGTAATGTTTTTGGTCATGTTTTGGATCTGCCGCAGACCCTGCCCAATTTCACGAGCAAGCCCGACCACTCGTCGAGGCCCCAATACCACGGCTCCCAGCAACAGCAGTAGAATGAACTCAGGGCCGCCAATGCCAATAATGTCCATCACTTAATCCTAAGCAAACCAGGCCAACAATATCCCGATGAGATAAAGAGCAAACAGCGGGACAGCGACGATCATCATGTTCACAGGGTCAATGGTTGGCGTTACGATGGCAGCCAGGGCCGCGACTGCCATGACCGCATATCGCCAACCGCGCAGCAATTGGCCAGCAGTAACTACTTTTAGTTTCGCGAGGAAAAAAATCACCAGTGGCATTTCAAAGCTGATACCCACCCAAAAAAGAAAAGACGTAACAAAGCTGAAGTACGTTGACGAACGAGGCGTTGTCAGAATCCCGAGAAAATTCAGGAGGAATTGGAGTGCAGCAGGCACCATAATAAACCAGGCGAACCCTACTCCCAAAAAAAATAAAACCGTGGCGGAAGGGATCAGGATATACAACCACCGGCGCTCACGTTTCTCGAGGCCGGGGGAAATAAAAGCAACAACCTGGTACAGCAAAAACGGAAATCCGAGCGAGATACCACCCAATAAAGAAACTCGCATGAAAACCCCAATATTTTCTGTAACATCAATGGAAACTAATTCTTCTCGTCCACCGACAGGTGCGGCTAAGAAGTTAACCAGTGCGCCGGAATAATAGAAGCTCACTGCGGTCATCACAGCGATAGAAACGAGAATCTTCAACAAACGAATCCGAAGGTCTTCAAGATGTTCAAGAACGGTCATCGCGCCTGCCTCCTGCGAGGCCAGGCGGCGGCGAACGACACTCCGAAACGCGCGAAATTGCTTCCATGGAGACCATCTGCGAGATTTTTCTTTCGTATATGAGCCAGGAACGACCGGGGGAGCACTCATTAAGAAGTTAACTTATATCTTTTGGTTCGTTGGCTTTTTCATCCTCATCGCTGGAGGCTAATCCGCGCCGTAGTTCGCGAATTCCTTTTCCAAGCTCGGCGCCGAGCTTTCCAACACGCCCAACACCAAACAGGACGATTACGATGATGAGTAAGATGATTAATTCGGGTGTTCCTAATTTGAATGGCATTTCTGAACTCCTTATTTAGGTTTTGTTTTTCTAACGTTAGCTGCTTTGTAAGTGAAATGAAGAACCACGCAATAATGCGAGTTCATGTTGATAATCGCTGATAGTATCCATATCCCTCAATATGGTAGAAGTATACACCTCTACATGGAAAATATTATTAATTAACCTTAGAAAATCCCTTAGAGTATGTCCATGACTCAAGGAATAAATTTCTTTCCAATAATCGCGTGGAATGAGCAATGGATGACCGCGACGTCTCTGATAGGATGGAATGATAATGCTCTCATTATTATCGTGGGATGCAGCGATTACTTTTTCAACGACCTCACTCTGTATGGCAGGTTGATCTCCTAAAGTAAGAAGAATTGCCGTTGATTCGGAGCTTACGGCACTTAAACCAACATGAAGGGAGGTCAACATTTCTCCGGTTGCATAATCCGGGTTATTGACGAGAGTCACAGGCCAGCTTTTTAATTGCGTTTCAATTGTTTGACCTTTGAAGCCCGTAACTACAATGACTTCCTCAACCGGGCTTTTCAAGAGCACAGTAACGATTTGTTCGATAACTGTACACTCTCCATACGGAAGGAGAGGTTTAAATCGTCCCATCCGGCTGGATAATCCGGCGGCTAAAACAATCGCACTGATCATGCGGGTTGCTTCACTCCAGAGTGATTGGTGGATGGTTCTTTGGCCAGATTCATATCAGTCCGAAAGAGAGAGTTGATTATCGCCCCGCGAACTTCTCGTAAGGGTCTCCCAGACTTTCCACGGGTTAACGTGAGAATTTCTGCCAGGATAGAAATTGAGATTTCGGCAGGACTTTCTGCCCCAATATCCAGACCGATTGGGGCCATAATCCGTTGGATTTCTTCCTCTGGGAAACCAGCATTTTTTAAGCGTTTGAAGAGCACTCGGGCTTTAGTAGGGCTTGCGACCAGGCCGATATAAGCGGGATTCTGCTGGAGGGCCTGTTCCATGGCCGGTAAGTCGTACCCCCAGGTAGTAATGATCACATAAGTATCTGGTGACATGGGGTATGGGATGGGAGCCAGAACTTCATGGACAGGTTCGTAGTCAATGATAGCAATTTCATTAGCAGTCGGAAAACGTTCAGCATTTGCCCATTCTGGGCGGTCATCTACAACACATACGCGAAAACCTAACGCACTGCCCATAGCAGCGAGTGGTTGGGCGACATGCCCTGCACCGACGATTAAAAGTGTTTCATCCGGTTCGAGGACGTCCAGGTGGACACCGACGGGCGTAGATTCGGTGTTGTTTTCTTCTGGGTCCACGAAAACCAAACCTGAAGAACGGGTCCCCATAGCTTCTAAGGCTTTCTCCACAATTTGTTTTTCCAGGCGCTCATTGCCGAGTGAACCATAGGTTCTTTGGTCTGGCCAAATCAGCATTTTTGCATTTTGTTCTGGGGATAGTGTATTTCCTTCCAGTACGCGGGAGGCTATCGTTACCATTTCCCCGCGTTCCAAAGCCTCTTTGGCTGCATTGGATATTTCCGCAAATTCATTGAGATCGACAGTGATTTGCACGTCTACAGAGCCACCACATAAGCCGACACTTCCTGGGCGACCACTGGCGTCAAATATGTAGTTCAGATATTGAGATTCTTGTGTCGACAATGCTTCGATTGCATCTTGAATCACACGATATTCTAACGTTCCTCCTCCAATTGTCCCGACAATCCGGCCATCGGGCCAAACCAACATACGAGCGCCATTGTGGCGCGGGGATGAGCCGCGAATATTGATGATTGAGGCAAGTGCTACCTTTTCACCAGAATTTCGTGCTTTCCATAACGCGCGTGCAATATCTTTAAATTCAACCATTCAATCCTCCGGTATACGGCTAACTTTCAAATCTCACAACCTTATCGGTAACCGTTCAGTTCCCCCACCTGCAGGGGGTAAGAACCCGAAAAAATGGTGTCCGCAGGGGGTGTACACCCCCTGCGGACACCATTTTTTCGGATAATCCCCTCACCAAGTGAACGGTTACCTTTATCGTTGATTGCCTGGTAACTTCTCCTATCTTCGTATTCGGTTGAGCAATCCGGGCACCGAAATGTATAAGCAAGCATTTTTTCTCCTTTGTATGCGAACACAATCAATCAGCAGCTAAAGCTTCTGTGGATTGATCTTCTTGTTCGGAAGCAGCGCTTTTTACATCACCGGTTACTTCTTGTTTTGCCTTCAAGTCTCGATACCATTTGGGGTGACGCTTTTTGACATACTCCACTGATACCGTAGACTTGAACATGGATAAGAGGAGAGGCCAGTTTGCAGGCACGAGCAGGAGGGGCAAAAGATGGATTACGAGCATGACTCCAATCAACACAGCGACAATGTCATGGATCCCTGTGGCCCAAACCAAAAGCGTATTCGGGATATTCCATGTGTATCTGAGCGATTTGATTAAGCCCGTAAGGACAATCAGCCCAATCAAAATGACCCATGGCGGGTAAGAAATTAATTGTTCGGTGGACAGATATTTTCCAGTCTCCGATTCTTTGTAGCCCAGGAGTGCTTTGGCGTAACGCGCGATAGGCGTTCGAATCGCCTTGGGCCAGGGAATCTTCAACACGGCTTCGTCAGGGCCGAATAAACCTAAGTATGCCAGAAGCTCGCCGATAAGGTCCCGGAGCACGCCAAAGCTTTTGGGGATCAGTCCCGTTCCTCCGCTGACCCCGTGCCGTGTCAGGTGATTGAAAATAGCGAATAGGGTAAGCGACGCGCCTAGATAATGAATCACGAATATTGGACGGAC
>DATDOR010000351.1:0-7879 GCA_035293165.1 Anaerolineales bacterium
GTCATCCAGCCCAAACCCGGCGGAAACCTGCAACGCCTCCTCCACGACTGCCGTGAACGGTTTGTCCACGCGGATGGTGGTGTTATCCACACTCCAGGTGAGCGAGGGCCATTCGGGCATGTCGAAGATTTTTTTGTGCCGCTCGGTGATGGCCCGGAAGTAGCCATCCAATGTTTGCTGGACAGACGGGATGAAAGCGGTGCCGCCGACCAGCAGGACGTGATGAATGTCTTCCCCCTGTGTCCGAATGACGTGTCCAATCAAGGTCTCGCCAATCCGCCCGTCTTTAACACAAAGCAAAGTGGGAATCAGATAATCCCCTGAACTGGTTGGGTGGCTCAAGCCGGGGATTTCAATGGTTTTTCCGCGGGCTGTTTCATCTAGCCAACAGGCGATAGCACTATTCGTTGTCCCGAAATCAATGGCGATTTTATATTTCATCGGTGATGCTCTCAAGGAACGTGTAAACTAAATTCGTAACCGTTCAGTTCTCCCACCTGAAGGGGGTAAGAACCCGAAAAAATGGTGTCCGCAGGGGGTGTACACCCCCTGCGGACACCATTTTTTCGGATAATCCCCTCACCAAGTGAACGGTTACCTATATTCTACTATTTCCTAACATTTCCAGGTATACAAGTTTGGTTGCGGTACAATTAAGACATTCCCTATCCATCAAAAGTTCGGAAGTCTCCAAAAGTATCTTGCCATGAAATGACCCCAACGATACCTGATTACTCATCTAAAACACCTCCCATAGACTTCCGAAGTTTTAAAAGGAGACCTTTATGAGTGTAGAAACCGATCTCCACACCGAACCCGTCGCCCACCTCGACCTGTCCGAATATACCCTCGTCGAAAGCGGCACATCCGTCCGAGACGCTATCCAAAAAATGCGCTTCGACAAACGCAACTGCGCCTTCATCACCCAAAAAGGTAAACTCACCGGTATCTTCACCGACCGCGATGTCCTCCGCCGCGTCGTGGACCGCCCCGATTTATGGGACCATCCCATAGAAGAGGTGATGACCCATCACCCAAAAGCCATTAACTCGGAACAACCCACCGGAGATGCCCTGCGGATTATGAACGACCTCCACTTCCGCAATACTCCCGTCCTCGGTGACGATGGCACCATCGCCGGAAACCTCACCCACTTCTCCATCATCCGCTACCTTGCCGACCACTTCCCCGAAGCTGTATACAACCTGCCGCCCCAACCCGATCTTTATGCGGAAGAGCGCGAAGGCGGGTAATCAATGAATAATGGTAACTACTCAGCCAAGACAGGGATTAGCCCGAAAAAAAGGTGTGCGTGGGGGGTGTACACCCCCCACGCACACCTTTTTTTCGGCGAACTTTCTATGGTTGCTGTCTCATTATTCATTTACGGAGAATTTTTATGTCCGATAAAACCCCCGACCTCATAGACCTCGACTCTATCGTCATTCGTTTTGCAGGCGACTCCGGCGACGGGATGCAGCTTACCGGAACACAGTTCACCGACACCGCCGCAATTTACGGCAATGACGTGAGCACCTTGCCCGATTACCCGGCGGAAATCCGCGCTCCCGCAGGGACACTGGCAGGCGTCAGCGGCTACCAGGTTCAAATGGCCGCCGAAGATGTCCGCACCCCTGGCGACGCGCCGAACATCCTCGTCGCCATGAATCCCGCCGCTCTCGCCGCCAACCTGGGGGACCTGGAACCCGGCGGCATCATCATCGCCAATACCGACGCTTTCAACAAAAAGAATCTGCAAAAGGCCCACCTCGATTCCAACCCGCTTGAAGACGGCTCGCTTGACGGCTACCGTTTGCATACGATCCCCATTTCCACGCTCAACCAAAATGCACTGAAAGACATCGAAGGCCTGTCCTCTAAAGAGATTGACCGTTCGAAAAACTTCTTCGCCTTAGGCATGGCGTTTTGGATGTTTGATCGCTCGCTTGAACCTACCATTGGTTGGATCAACAAAAAGTTTGCCAAAATACCAGTCATCGCCCGGGCCAACATTGCCGCGCTCAAGGCCGGGTACAACGTCGGGGAAAACACCGAAACCTTCCAAACCCGCTACCGCATCCGCCCGGCAAAGCTCCCTCCTGGCACGTACCGCAAAATCACCGGGAATGAAGCCGCCGCGTTTGGCTTCATCACCGCTGCAAAAAAAGCCGGGAAACCGCTGTTTTACGGCGCATACCCCATCACCCCCGCCAGCGACATCCTGCACAACCTTGCCCCGCTCAAACATTTCGACGTCCGCACCTTCCAGGCCGAAGACGAAATCGCCGCGATGGGCGCGGTCATTGGGGCTGCCTTCGGAGGCGCATTTGCCGTGGCCGGAACCAGTGGGCCGGGCGTCGCTCTCAAAAGCGAAGCCATCAACCTGGCGATGATGCTCGAACTTCCAATGGTCATTGCCAACATCCAACGCGGCGGCCCCAGCACCGGCCTGCCCACCAAAACCGAGCAGTCCGACCTGCTCCAGGCAATGTATGGCCGCAACGGCGAAAGCCCTATCCCCATCGTCGCCCCGCAATCCCCCGCCGATTGTTTTGACATGGCGATTGAAGCCTTCCGCCTCGCAATCCACTCGATGTGTCCGGTCTTTTACCTGTCCGATGGCTTCCTCGCCAACAGCGCTGAACCCTGGCGTATCCCTGACCCCAACGACATCCCCGCCATTCACGTTGAACACCCCACGGAAGTCGAAGGGTTTGCTGCTTACAAACGCAACCCCGACTCCCTCGCCCGCAATTGGGCCATCCCAGGCACGCCCGGACTGGAACACCGCGTTGGCGGACTGGAAAAGCGCGATGTCTCCGGTAATGTCTCCTACACGCCGCAGGATCACGAACACATGACCTGGGTTCGGGCGGAGAAAGTCGCCCGGTTGGCGAACGTGATCCCCAAGCAGGATGTGTACGGCGATCGGGCGGGGAAACTACTCGTCGTCGGGTGGGGAAGCACATTTGGGGCGATCCGCACCGCGGTCGAACATGCCCAGCGGCAGGGACGCGCGGTCTCTCACGCGCACATCCGGTACATCAACCCCTTCCCGTCCAACCTTGGCAAGATTCTGAGCAAATTCGACCGCATCCTCGTCCCCGAAATGAACATGGGCCAGCTCTCCCTCCTCCTGCGCGGCAAATACGACGCCAACATCATCCCCTTTGGCAAAGTGCAGGGAAGACCGTTCAAGGTCAGTGAGATTCGGGCAAAGATCGAGGAGTTTACTGGAAAGTAGTATTCAGTTTTGCGTTTTACACCGAATACTCGCGATAAATAACGATAGGAATAACCCATGACCACTCTCGTAAAAGAACCCAAAAAACTCACCCGCCAGGATTTCGTCTCCGACCAGGAAGTGCGCTGGTGCCCCGGCTGTGGAGATTACGCGATCCTCGCACAGATGCAGAAAGTCCTGCCCGACATCGGCGTCTCCAAAGAGAATATCGTTTTTATCTCCGGGATTGGCTGCTCCAGCCGGTTCCCGTATTACATGAACACCTACGGCATCCACAGCATCCACGGGCGCGCACCCACGCTCGCATCCGGCTTGAAAGCGGCCAACCCCGACCTGAGCGTGTGGGTGATCACTGGCGACGGCGACGCGTTATCCATCGGGGGGAACCACCTGATTCACGCCATCCGCCGCAACATTGACATCAAAATCATTTTGTTCAACAACCGCATTTATGGGTTGACGAAAGGCCAATATTCGCCCACTTCGCTGCCGGGGACGAAAACCAAATCCACCCCAATGGGCAGCATCGAGCAACCCCTTAACCCAATCTCGCTGGCCCTTGCCTCGGAAGCCACGTTCGTCGCCCGCTCGGTGGATGTACATGGTAAACATTTGCAAGAAGTTCTGATGGCTGCCGCCGCACACAAAGGCACCGCTTTTGTCGAGGTCTTCCAAAATTGTTTGATCTTCAACGATGGCGCCTGGAGCCATGTCACAGACCGGGCGATCAAAGATGACAACATAATCTCGCTCGAACACGGCAAACCGCTCATCTTCGGCAAAAACCTGGACAAAGGCATCCGCATGAACGGGCTGTACCCCGAAGTAGTGCAATTGGGCAACGGTGTCGGCGAAGATGAGCTGCTCGCCCACGATGCGCATGCTGAAAGTCCGTATCTGGCCTTCCTGCTCAGCCGCCTGGAACCACCGCGCTTCCCCACCCCGATGGGCATCTTCCGCGAGGTCGAAAAAATGTCGTACTCCGACGGCTTAATGGGACAAATTTCTGCTGCCCAGGCCAGACAGGGGACAGGCGACTTGCGGAAACTGTTTTTCAATGCCGAAACCTGGACGGTGGAAGAGGACTCTCAAATCATCGAATCGGAAATTCTCGGCACGGTTATCGCCGGGTTGGACGAAGAATACGTGGATGAAATGGATGAGCGGGCCGAAGACCTGTCCGCAGTTGAACACAGCCTGGAAAACGCCGCCCTGTCCGAACTGGGGCCGTCCACCCCCATCACCGTTCCCTCGGACGCATCCCTGGCAAGCGTGATCGCCACGATGCGGGCGAAGAATATCGGCTCGACATTAGTGGTTAACGACAAGGGGCAGTTGGTTGGGGTTTTCACCGAGCGTGACATCCTCAACCGCGTGGCCTGCCAGGTCGAAGATTTGAACGCCGCCAACGTCGGCCAGTTTATGTCGCCTAACCCCACCACCCTTCATCGTGACGCGCCTATAGCCCATGCTCTACACCTGATGGCGCTGTACGGGTTCCGCCACCTGCCATTGGTGGACGCAGAAAACCGACCAGTGGGTGTCGTCTCTTTCCGGGATGTGGTAGCATACATCGAAAGGTGGTTTGCGCCCTGAGCTCCCTTGAGTTCCAGGCAAACCCTAAAATTCTTTTCGCAAGGACTTCCATCATGAACAATAATCATGCCCACCCCTCCCAGGTTGCCAAAGACCTGGTTGTCAGTCTGACCTATACCTTGAGAGTAGACGGCAATGTCGTTGACGAAGCAGACCGAGACGGTCCCATGCTCTACCTGCACGGGCACCAAAACATCGTCCCTGGCCTGGAAAAATCGCTGGCCGGTATGAAGGTCGGCGAAAGCAAAACCGTCGTCGTCAAACCCAAAGATGGCTATGGAGAATACGATGAAGATGCCGTCGAAATCGTCCCGCGTGCAGAATTTCCCGAAGAGATTCCCCTGGAAGCCGGGGTCGAAATCGTTATTGAAGATGAAGAGGGCGACGAAGTCAACGCCTCTATTGTTGAAGTGACCAAAGACAAAGTCACCCTTGACCTGAACCATCCACTGGCCGGGAAGGAACTCCATTTTGACGTTACGATCCTGGATGTCCGCGCTGCCACCGAAGAAGAACTCGACCACGGCCACGCCCACTACGAAGATGAAGACGACGATTGGGCTGACGAAGAAGATGATGATGAATGGGAAGAATACTTCGGTGAAGATGAGGATGACGATGATGACGAATGGGATGAGGATGACGAAGAATAACCCAACCTCTTCGAGCGAGGAAATTCCTCGCTCTTTTCTTACCATGAACAACATCCTATCCACTATGAAAATCGGCGTCGTCTTTCCCCAAACAGAATTTGGCTCCACCGATCCCCTCGCCTTCCGCGACTACGCCCAAACCGTCGAAGCACTCGGCTTTTCGCACATTCTTGCCTACGATCACATCCTGGGGGCGAACCCTTCCCGTCCTGGCGGCTGGACAGGCCCTTATAAATATACCGACCCCTTCATCGAACCGTTCCTCCTTTTCACCTACTTGGCCGCTGTCACGACCCGGCTGGAATTCATCCCCGGCGTGATCATCCTCCCCCAACGCCAGACCGCCCTTGTCGCCAAACAAGCCGCCACGCTGGATGTGTTGAGTGGGGGACGCCTGCGCCTGGGCGTCGGCCTGGGCTGGAACGCGGTCGAATACACCGCCCTGAACGAAAACTTCCATAACCGGGGCAAACGGTTCGAGGAACAAGTCGAAGTCCTGCGCCTGCTCTGGACACAAGAACTGGTCAATTACGAAGGCCGTTGGCACAACATCCCCGACGCCGGGCTGAACCCCATGCCCGTTCAGCGGCCCATCCCGCTTTGGTTCGGCGGCCATGTGGATGCCACCCTGCGCCGCGTGGCGCGTATGGGTGACGGCTGGCTCCCCGGTCACCGCACCGTCGAAGCCGCCCGCCCCGCATTGGACACCCTCACCCGCTACATCGAAGAAGCCGGACGCAAACCGGAAGATGTGGGGCTGGAACCGCGTTTGCATTACGGGGATGGCAACCCCGATGAATGGCTCGCTATTCTCGAAGGTTGGCGCGCAGCGGGTGCGAAGCACGCGTCGTTCAATACGATGGGGAGTGGGTTTGATACGTCTGACAAGCATTTGGAGGGGGTGAGGAGGTTTGGGGAGGGGGTAGGATTAACATTGGAAACAAAAAACCCGAATCTCACAATAGATTGACTTAGTCATTTGACTTAGTTATAATAACATTATGCAAGTCACTATTCATGAAGCGAAAACCCATTTATCCAGGCTGATTAAAAAGGTGCTTCAAGGGGAAGAAATCATTATTGCGAAAGGAAATCAGCCGCTCGTCAAACTGGTGATGCTACCAGAAGCGCAGCAAGGACGCCGGATTGGAGGGGCAAAAGGGCTGATTAAGTACATGGCGGAAGATTTTGACGCCCCATTGGAAGATTTTCAGGAGTATATGCCTTCGGGGAATATCAAGACTTCCGAAGTTTAAAGCTTCAACTACGCAGAAGCCTTCCATCTCAAACTTCGGAAGTCTGTCCTTTGTTACCCCATGAAGTTTTTGCTCGATACCCAAGCGTTCCTATGGAGCATGACTGGCGGGCCGATCAGTGATCAGGCCCGCTCTGCCTTTCTTAATGCGGAAAATGAACTTTATTTGAGCGCGGCCAGCTATTGGGAAATTTGTATCAAGGTAAGCATTGGGAAACTCACCATGGAGCCCCATTGGCAGAAAACCGTTGAAGAGGAAATGCGGGTGAATGGAATCAAATGGCTTCCTATTGAAAAAGCACACTGCCACACATTATTAAATTTACCTTTTCACCATGGAGATCCATTCGACCGGCTTCTCATTGCTCAAGCAGTTTTTGAGAAGATGACCTTGCTGACAGCAGATGGCAATATCAAACTTTATGACGTACCTACCCTATGGTAAGTAGGCCAAAAGACACCGGTTGAAACCGGCGTCTGAACCAAGAAGTGCGTTGAAACGCACTGCTCCCCCAATCCGTTTCAACGGATTTTGTGTTTCAGCTGGGGCTTTCCCAGACCCTAAGGGTTTCTCCTAGAATCGCCACCCTCGCTGATCCAGGAGATACTCAATACATTGCATCTCCCGCTTTCCGGGAAAACCCTTAGGGTCTGAGGTCGGATGCCCGGCGGACAGGTGCCGGTGTGGAGGGATTGCAGACACTTTTCGGGGGTGAACGGTTGGGCCGTGTTTTCAATGGCTCGCTGCTTGTGGCCGCACAGCAGTTTGAGTGACAACGCCGGGGCGTAACTGCCATACCGCAAACACCAGCGCCGCCCAAACCACCGTATTGAGCCAGAAATGGACGAGAAAGATCGGCCACCCCGTCAGGGTGGGGAGAATTCCTGGCGTCGGCGGCAGGCCGGATTGGTAGAGGGGGATGAACAGGTATTGGTACAGTTTCGTGATGTGTTCAATCGAATGGTAGCCCTGGAAGGCGGCGAGGCCTGCAAGAATACGGAGGCCGTCTGACAGCTGGGTTAAGCCAGTTTTTCGGCTTATCTCATCACTCACAAGTTAAGCACTTTAACAGCTTGTCAAGATTGTTGAAAGGCATCAGTTCGGGTAAACTCGTTGCATGAGCGATGAAA